>DATJEM010000183.1:0-3996 GCA_035496615.1 Leptolyngbya sp. | reverse complement strand
TCGACGATTTAATTTTCTTGGCGGGAATGGAACGGGGCGATCAATCACGATCGCAGAAAACGGCAATACGATCGTCCGGGTTGACGGCACGATGCAAAGTTCAGTGCTTTATAACGGTCAGTTTTCTGATTCGATCGTGTTGGAAAACGGGGAAGGCTTGCGCTTTGAGGACGGCAAAGTCTATCAGCTAAGACCAGATGGGCAACCTGCAAAAGGCTGTCGGCGTGAAGGGGAGATCTGCGAATCTGAGCTATATTGACATCGTTTTCAATTGCTCGGTGTCTAGTCCAGCGGCTCCAGTTCTAGATACTGAGCAAGAATAGACTTAATCTGTCGAACTTGTTCAGCTTCTAGTTGCCCCAGACGTTTGATCAATCGCTTCTTATCGAACGTTGTTGGATCAATGCCGACTACGTAGCTATCGGTATTCAGTCCGTTTGTCTCAGACGGAGATAGGGCAACCATGATCGGCAATGATTTTGGGTTCGCAATTGTAGAGGTAATGGGTAAAACAGTAACTTTGCTGCGTTGATTGAAGGCAGTTCCGGAGATAATTACCGCAGGGCGAGTTTTACGAATTTCTGTCCCGATCGAAGGAGCAAAACTTACAAGCCAGATGCTTCCCAATCGGTAATTGCTGCCTGTTCCCATTCTTCATTCCATCCCAGATCCAGTCCATCTAGAGCCAAAGCAGCTTCTACTAAAGTTTGCTGCTCTTGCTGTTTTCGCCAGTGTTGTAAGACTGATTCGATCAGTTGGCTGCGGTTTTCGACGCGCCGATCGATGTAGGCAATCAGATCATCAGACAGAGAGACAGAGACTTTCATAAAAGCAATTCTGCTAAAAATATGGTGCTACCTGAATTACTACTCAGAGTAGCATAGAGCCGCATTCCTAAGGTGCGTTTTCCCAATCTGCGCTGAGCTTGCGGAAGTTGAACTGATTCGCGCCAGGATGACAAGTGGCGCAGCTAGACAGCGTAACTGGGCGAGGAACATCAACTTTGGGATGCAGAATTTTGAACGCTTTCGATCGGCTCAACCGGAAAGGAACCTGTTCGCCTTCGACCACTTGGCGCGAGAAGGTTCTGAGATAAGTCCAAACCAGCGATCGCGCCGGATCAACGAGCGGAGTCAGGGTTGCACCGTAATGCTGAGGATCTTCTAGAAGATCGCGCCAAGTTTGGGTGGGGAAAACAGCGGGCGGAATTCCGATATGGCAAGTGGCGCAGTTTTCTAAATAAACTTGTTGAGCGAGTTTGAGGTTGCCAGAAACGACATCAACCGTGCCAATTTCAGCCGATTTTTGTGGAGCTTCGACGGCTTGAGCTAATCCCCATCCGAGAATGAGACTCCAGATCAACAGGATTCCGATCAAAATGACGGGCGATCGTCTCCGAATTCGACGAGGCTTCTGCTGGGTTGAATTGGGCATCTGAAATCCTTTGGCGTTGAATTCGGTTGAACTGATGATACGGCAGCAGTGACCCTGACTTGCGATAGACTGCAATTGTTTCAGAATCTAATGTTTCGGAATCTTAATATTTTGGAATCTAATGTTTCGGAATCTGAAATCCTCGTAACCTAATCTTGTAACTGAATTGGTCAGCCTTTCATAGAATAATCGAGGAAACTTCTTTGGTCAAAATGCTAAATAGATGACCAACCTTGAAAGCAATTTTCGATACAACAGAGTTTCACCCTTCGTTCAGGACATCAGGAATGGATTGTAGCCACGTGCAGTTTTGCGATCGCAAAAGTCAAATCGATCTGACTCAACTTCAAACCCTGTTTCAGCTTGCGGCATTTTGGGCAAGCGATCGTCAGCCCGAAGATTTGGCGATCGCGATCAAAAATAGTGACCCGGTGATTTCGGCGTGGGATGGCGATCGATTAATTGGATTTGCCAGAGCCACATCCGATGGTATTTATCGGGCAACAATTTGGGATGTCGTGGTGCATCCAGATTATCAAGGGGCAGGACTCGGACGCAAGCTCGTTCAAACGGTGCTGAGTCATCCGCAGGTTTCTAGAGTCGAGCGGCTGTATCTGATGACCACAAATCAGCAAGAATTTTACAAGCGGATTGGATTTGAAGTGAACCCAACCACAACAATGGTGTATTTCAATCAACCACTGATGTTACCCACTTCTACGATTTCGGTTGAAGTGGAATGTGATATCAGCGAGTGGTAAAAGTGTGTTCAGAGATATTTTTGCACGACTTCCCACCCCGTAATCGACACCCAAACTAAGCCCAAACACAGTAAAAAATTCACGCCCACATGAACCGATCGCGCCCACGGTTGACTGGGAATCTGTACGGCTGTCCAAGCCGAGAGAAACACCAGTTCAACCACGGCAAGCCCTGACCACAGATGAGCAGAATGTCCCAAACTGCCATAATGCCCGATCGTCCCGACAATCCCAATTCCCAATAAAACGAGAACCAAAACCCCGATCACCACGCCCATCCCGATGTGCAGCGATCGCAGCCCTTTCGCGCCAAATAATAGACCTGATCCGGTTGCTGCCTGAATCAGATACGCCACGATCGTCAACCCCATCGCCCACGCTGCAATCTTCCATAGCCAAAGAAAAGAGGGTAAATCCAAAACTTTCACCGAAATCTATCTCTTCAATTGTGCAAAAAAATAGCCGCGATCGACCGATCGTGGCTTTGTTCTAAACGAATCTTTGATACAGCTTTTCTTATTTAAGAGAGGTAAAAGTTTATGGCTCTGTAGAAGCCAACGCTAACTTTAAGAACTGGGGAAACGGTTCGTCTTCGCCATCCTCCACCATCAGGCTGGAGCAGGGAATCGTATCCGACAAGATCGCGCTTGCCATCATTCCTGTATGAATCTCAAGTTGAGCAGTAGAAAAGGCTTCAAAGAGTAGCCGCTGCCCCGGAAAAACAACGCGCTCAAAATACCAATTCGGGACGTTCGTAATTCGAGCAATTTGAATCTGGCTCGTTGCGTTTACATAACAGCAAAGGAGGGGATCGGCTCCCTCTGATGGCAGCGGATCAAGAATCTGAGGCATAGAATTAAAATCCCAAGTAATACAAACCGTACTCGAACACTAACACTGCATGATCCCTGGCAACTGTAAAGGTGATTACCAACGCTTTCTTTTTGTAGGATCTATGTCTTGAGATTGAGCCATGTCAAGCGATCGACCTCAGGTTAGGTCTAGTCGCTCTTCTATTCGATCTATGGATACCCAATAGAATAGAAAGAATAGAAATAGCATTGGCTTTGCGATCGATTCAAAATTTCACCCGGATTTTGCGGCAAAAGTTACCTGAAATCATGCAGAGAACCGGAGTCAGTGATATCGTAAAGTTATGTGAAAAAAATTCAGGATCTCTTTTTTCTCTGTGGGTTAACGCTCATTGAGGCAATGGGAGCAAAGTGATATGGAAACTCGAATTCTCTACGTTCGGCTACCTTGTAACCCTATTTTTCCGATCGGCGTTGTCTACCTTGCCGATCATGTGCACAAACAGTTTCCAACCGTTACCCAAAAGATTTTCGACTTGGGCACAGTGCCGCCCCTAGATTACACTTCGGCTTTGGATGATTGCATCGATCAATTCAAACCGACGCTGCTGGTTTATTCTTGGCGCGACATCCAAATCTATGCTCCTGTCGGTGGACGCGGTGGTAATCCGCTGCAATACACCTTCGAGTACTACTACGCGCCCAATCCACTCTTGAAGGCAAGAGGCGCACTCGGCTTACTCAGAATTGCCTCCGGCTATTATGGCGAACTGTGGCGCAATTCCAATCTAATCAATCGCGGAATCAAACGCGCCAAGCGATACAAGCCCGAAGCTAAAGTCGTGGTTGGCGGGGGTGCAGTGAGCGTGTTTTATGAGCAAGTTGGCAAAAGCTTACCGCAGGGTACGATCGTATCGGTTGGGGAAGGGGAAACGCTGCTCGAAAAAATGCTGCGCGGTCAGGATTTCTTAGATGAGCGCTGCTATATC
>DATJEM010000182.1:0-2003 GCA_035496615.1 Leptolyngbya sp. | reverse complement strand
AGATTGAACAGGTCGCTGAGTGCGATCGTCTTTTGTTGCCAACAACTGATCTGGAATCGACTGACCTTTAACGACGATATTGAGAAACTGCTCTTCTAATTGAAACGGATGATAGTGTTTCATAAAATGCTCATGCCCTTGTTGAGCAATGCGATCAGCATGAGCGGGATGAGCTAAGTAATAGTTTACCTTTTCTAACAGTTCTTGTTTGGAACCATAACACTCTAAATGAACGCCTTCTTGAAATAACTCTGGTAAGCCGGACTCTGGCGCTAATCGATCGGTGAGCAAAAAACCTCCTGCCATCAACACTTCAAACACGCGTCGATTCAGATCTCCATTCAGACTACAGTTAAACACAATCTTGGCAGCAGTGTAAGCATCAAGCGAGTCTGTATAGGATTTTCGAGTCACGGTCAGCTTCACCCCTGCCTTTTGCAGCGCTGCGAGTAGCGTTGCTCGACGAGGATGAATCTGGAGCGAATTGGCTCCACAAAACAGCACCTCGTACAGCTTGTGCTGGGAAACGTTCGCTGCATACGGCTGAATTGAAAAGGCTCCCGGAACCCAAAAAGGATTTGAGAGTCCTGCTTCTTTGAAGAAGTGCAGATGATGTCGATCGTAGGCTGTCCAATGATACTGACACCCAACTCGATTAGCATATTCAATCAATGACTGAATCGGACGATGCCGAAAATGACTATCGGTTAGCTTCATCACGCTGGGGCAGTCTAGCCGACCCACCCCTGTTGGAATCACAGGAGGTTGAGTAAACACTCCCAAAGTTGAACTGATATGAATGCAGTCGGGTTGCCATCCGTTGGGAAGTCGCGATAGAAGTCGCGCGATCGGAAACTCACCTCTAGGTAGCCTGATCGCGTCGGCTGTAGACTGAGGACAGTCAACACAAGCATAAAGCGTTTCATGGCGCGATCTCAAGCTATTTGCTTTGGGATAGTCGCGCGTAAGCGATAAGATCCGCATATTAAACTATTAAATTACTCCCCATGACTGAGTTAAGCAACGGTTTCTCTTGCCACAAAGTACGCATTCACAATCACATAGCCAATCAAACAATAATCATGCTCAATCAGATAAGTGTAGATTTCACTCGATGCGGGATTGGTCAACTCATACTGAGAAATCTCAATCACAATCAGCTTAGGACGGTAAGCTTTTAGATCCAGAGATTTCAGCGCGGCAAAATCGTGTCCCTCAACATCGATCGACAAAAGCTCAAACTCACAAGGAACATGATGCTCTTTGAGAATACGAGTTAAAGTTGTCGTAGCAATCGTAGTCTGCTGAACCACTTCGCAGCGAGCGCTCCACTTCTTCACATGCTCCGCTGAGAGCGACGAAACGCAGTCCTCGCTAAACTCCGTGAATAGTGCTTCGCCCTCTCGATCAGAGACAGCAGTGGCAATGCTAATATCATTGGGTCTCGTTGAGAAATGCTTTTGAATCAGCTTTTGATTTGCATCAATACTAATTCCCGTCCATCCCTTCTTATACAACTCGAAAGTATTCGATCGATGCTGCGGGTGATTGCAGCCGACATCAACATAAAATCCTTTCTTTGTCGAGCTTAAAAGGTGCATGATGATCCGATCTTCGCCCGTTTGACTATAAGAAGGAATCAGGTGCGGATCGAACCGCTCTTGAACAACCTGAGCAATCCAATATCGCACAGCATCGCGTCGCCCAAACTGATTCAAATAGTACCGCAAGGCTTTAAGCTTCATCGCGAAGTAGGGCTGAAGATTCCTAAGTTTCACATTGCATTCCTCACGTTTTTGCAACGAAATGGTTCGGGATCGAGAAAGTTCTGTCTGATCGGCGGTCAACTTTTACGCTAGAGATCGAGACTTCCAGGCTCTTGGCTGATAGAACCCGCACTGCGTCATGGCTTCATCGCTACCCACATTAAACTTGAAGATTTCAGCCATGTCGTAGACAAAATTGGGAGGGCTGCTGATTGCAAGTTTGGCAGTGTAGGAACC
>DATJEM010000181.1:0-5788 GCA_035496615.1 Leptolyngbya sp. | reverse complement strand
GCTCCACAAGACGAATATCAACGAATGCCAGACCCAAGCCCACAATCACCAGCAGCAAAGTGTAGGGAATTCGATGCAGCCAGTTGATCATTTGGGGCAGCGTTGCGACACCCAAAGAAACCGCAAGCACTAAAAGGAACTGCTTCAAATTTACAGCGATTTGATGGGAGCCTGACTGTCCAATTTCAGGAGGAGACTGCTGCATCAGCAGCGTTGCTGAATCAAACAGCGTCGGTATAAATTCTGGAGTTAGCGGAACAATCATTTTGGATTTCCCAACGCGAGGCTTCAATTGCTCCATGCTACATCGGGAAATTAAGCGACGATCCTATCGGTTGGCTGTGATTTGAAGTTGCACGATCGTACAACTTTCTCGATATCTACCAAATTTTTGCCATTCCTGTTAGCTCACTGCTTTGTTAGGATTCAACTCGAATTCCATTACTTTCTCAATGCGATCGCCGTGTGCCTTTGGCATCGATATGACTAAAAATTTCACATCTGAATCAAATACGTTTCGGAACTGATGAACTGCTCTTGGTGGAACGTCGATTCCTTGTTGTGTTTTTAACATAAACTCGCTTCTCTCAATCTCAAGCACTGCCTCTCCTTGCAAAATATAGAAAAACTGCCGCGAAGCCTCATGAAAATGTCGCTTCTCGCTTTGACCAGGCGGAACGCATTCTTCGATTACGCTCAAATCATCTCGCTGGAGAAGATGCCATCCCGCGCAACCCTCTCCCTATGAGTAATTTTTGGTAGTTGATCTATCTGCAATATTTATCATTTTCCAAAGCACAAATCCTGATTGCCATCTTAACGTTGCTTCCCCGACTGAAAAAGTAAGTAGACAGTTTTGCCATTCGTGTTCTACACTGTTTAATTGTCGCTAAAATTCAGTTGCGCGAACTTTTCGGGAACATCTTGTAGATATTCTTTGCAAGCAATCTTTTAGAACGTGCGATGCCTTTGGCACGCGGTTACGTGTTCGCACCTTCTAAACCCCCAAAGCCGCAGACCTTCAGGCGAGAAAGCTGAAAACTCAACTATCAGTCCTTCTTCGCGAACAACGTTCCGCCACAGGAAACTAGGTAGTTCTCTACTCAAGTCCGATCGGAACTCGCATTCCAGAGCATGACTCAACCTCAGCTTTTTCAACGAATGCCTGAAGCCACCAACTAACAAACGCGGAATCCGCTGCCTCTATCTCCTAGAGGTAAGATTCTTCTGGTCTTCCGACCGTGGAATCCGTTGGAGTGACTTGAGACGCAGATCGGCGATCGAGATCCTATCGCTGTATTTGCATGATGTGTAAACCAAAGGAGAAAGAACAGTGGCTGTCGGAATTATCGGCACAAAGCTGGGCATGACCCAAGTGTTTGATGACACAGGGAAAGCGATCCCTGTCACCGTCATTCAAGCCGGGCCTTGTCCTGTCACCCAGGTGAAAACCAAAGAAACAGACGGCTACTCCGCCATCCAGGTTGGATACGGAGAATGCAAAGAAAAAGCGTTGACTAAACCCGCGCTGGGACATTTGAAAAAGTCGGACTCGCCGCCCTTGCGCCACTTGATTGAATATCGAGTAGACAATGCAGGCGAATTTGAACTCGGTCAAGAATTGAAAGCCGATCGCTTTGAAGCGGGTCAGCTTGTTGATGTGGTTGGAACCAGCATTGGGCGCGGATTTGCTGGCTATCAGAAGCGCCACAACTTTGCCCGCGGGCCGATGTCGCACGGTTCCAAAAACCACCGCGAACCCGGTTCAACCGGAGCCGGAACCACACCCGGACGGGTTTATCCCGGCAAGCGGATGGCAGGTCGCTTAGGCGGAAACCAGAACACGATTCGGAAATTGACGATCGTGCGGGTGGACGCAGAGCGCAATGTCATCTTGATCAAAGGCGCTGTGCCCGGAAAGCCCGGCGCACTGGTGCAAATCTTGCCCGCTTTGATTGTCGGGAGCAAATAAGAAATGGCAGACTTTACAGTAAAAGATTGGGACGGGGCTGAATCGGGAAGCGCCGCGATCGACCTCAAAACCGCAAAACCCGAAAGCGCGGCAGGCATCTTACACCGAGCCGTGATTCGCCAATTGGCAAATTCGCGTCAGGGCAATGCTTCGACCAAAACCCGTGCAGAAGTGCGCGGTGGCGGTCGTAAGCCCTGGAGACAAAAAGGAACGGGTCGCGCCCGTGCCGGCTCTAACCGTTCTCCGTTGTGGAGAGGCGGCGGCGTGATCTTTGGACCGAAACCCAGAGATTACTCGATCAAAATGAACCGCAAAGAGCGGAGATTGGCGCTGAGAACTGCATTTCAGGGACGCGCGGAAGATCTAATCGTGGTGCAGGACTTTACCGATAAATTGCCTCGCCCGAAAACCAAAGAGCTGGTTCAAGCGCTATCGCGTTGGGGCGTTGAAGACGGTGCGAGAGTGCTGATGATTGTTGCCGAACGCAGCGATAACCTTTATCTCTCTGCCCGCAATGTTGAGAAGCTGAGATTGATTTCAGCCAACAACCTGAATGTTTATGATTTGCTGCACGCGGATCATATCGTTGCCACTCCCGCAGCACTCGAAAAAATCCAGGAGGTGTACGGTGAAGACTGATCCCCGTAGCTTAGCCGATCTGATTCGTCGCCCACTGATCACAGAAAAAGCGACTCGGCTACTTGAACTGAATCAATACACATTTGAAGTGATGCCGAAAGCATCTAAGCCCGACATTCGAGCCGCGATCGAATATCTCTTCGATGTCAAGGTCACAGGTATCAGCACGATGAATCTTCCTCGCAAGAAGAAGCGCGTCGGCAAGTACCTCGGCTACAAGCCCCAGTACAAAAAAGCGATCGTCACCCTCGCAGAAGGCGACACGATTACTCTATTCCCCGAAGTATAATCACCGAGAGAGCACGTTATGGGCATCCGAAATTATCGACCCTATACCCCCGGTACTCGCCAACGCAGCGTGACAGACTTCGCTGAAATTACCAAGTCGGAACCCGAAAAGTCTTTGGTGACTTACAAGCACCGCAAGAAAGGACGGAACAACCGAGGTGTAATTACCTGTCGTCATCGCGGCGGTGGTCACAAACAGCAGTACCGGATCATTGATTTCAAACGCGATAAGCGCAACGTTGTCGCAACCGTCAACGCGATCGAATACGATCCCAACCGCAACGCTCGAATTGCACTGGTATTCTATTCCGATGGTGAAAAGCGCTATATCTTACATCCCGTGGGATTGAAGGTGGGCACGAAGATCCAAGCAGGTGAGGATGCGCCGATCGAAGTTGGCAATGCTTTACCGCTGTCCAAAATTCCGCTCGGTACGATCGTGCATAACGTCGAACTGCAAGCGGGTAAAGGGGGACAAATTGTTCGTGCCGCCGGAGCCGCTGCCCAGGTGGCGGCAAAAGAAGGCGATTACGTCACTTTGAAGCTGCCTTCGACGGAAGTTCGGATGGTGCGGAAAGAGTGCTACGCCACGATCGGACAGGTTGGCAACACCGAACACCGAAACCAAAGTCTCGGCAAGGCGGGACGGACTCGCCACTTAGGTCGTCGTCCTCAAGTCAGAGGAAGCGTGATGAACCCAGTCGATCACCCGCATGGAGGGGGAGAAGGACGTGCGCCGATCGGACGTTCTGGACCTGTAACTCCGTGGGGTAAACCGACTCTGGGTGCGAAGACTCGCAACAAGAAGAAACTCAGCAGCGCCTTGATCGTGCGTCGTCGTCGTAAGACTTCTAAACGCGGACGTGGCGGACGCGAATCGTAAGTTAAGGAGGACGAAAACCGATGGCACGTTCATTGAAAAAAGGTCCCTTTATTGCTGACCACTTAATGAAAAAAGTGGAAGCAGCAAGAGCCAAAGGAGACACCCAAGTGATCAAAACCTGGTCACGCGCCTCGACCATCTTGCCGCAGATGATCGGCATGACGTTTGGCGTTCACAACGGGAAAGTTCATGTTCCTGTGTACGTGAACGAACAAATGGTCGGGCACAAGCTCGGAGAATTTGCGCCGACTCGGACATACCGAGGACATGGCGGCGGCGATAAGAAATCGCGGAGATAGAAACAATGGCGACACAAACACCAGGAGAAGTCAAGGCGATCGCTCGCTACATTCGGATGTCACCCTTTAAGGTGCGTCGAGTTCTGGATCAAATTCGCGGTCGTTCCTATCGGGAAGCGCTAATTATCCTAGAATTTATGCCGTATCGAGCCTGTGAGCCTGTTTTGAAAGTTCTACGATCAGCAGCAGCCAACGCAGAACACAACGAAGGATTGAATCGAGGCAATTTGATCGTCAGTCAAGCCTTTGCCGATCAAGGTCCGGTGCTGAAACGATTCAGACCGAGAGCGCAAGGACGAGCTTACCAAATCCGCAAACCGACGTGCCACATCACGATCGGCGTTGCACCGGGCGCAGATTCATAAGGGATTATCAGAGGAACTAGACTATGGGACAGAAGATTAACCCGACTGGATTTCGACTCGGCATCACGCAAGAACATCGATCGCGCTGGTTTGCGGACACCGATCGCTATCCCGAACTGCTTCAGGAAGACCAAAAAATTCGGAATTTCTTCCTCAAGAATCCGAAAAACTTGGACAACTTGAAAAAGCCAGGGATCTCAGAAATCCGGATCGAGCGCAAAGCCGATCAGATTGATTTAGAAATTCGCACCTCTCGCCCCGGCGTAATTGTCGGTCGTGGTGGTGCGGGGATCGAAGTGCTGAGAACGAACCTTCAGCAAGCATTAGGCAACAACGATCGCCAAATCCGCATCAATGTGGTGGAAGTCGCGCGGGTCGATGCCGATGCCATGCTGATCGGAGAGTACATCGCGGAACAGCTAGAACGGCGGGTTTCATTCCGTCGTGTTGTGCGGCAAGCGATCCAACGCGCTCAACGAGCCGGCGTTGAAGGCATCAAGATCCAAGTGAGCGGTCGTCTGAACGGGGCTGAAATTGCTCGTCCAGAATGGACTCGCGAAGGTCGGGTTCCTTTACACACACTCAGAGCCGACATCGATTACGCTTACACGACTGCCCAAACGATCTACGGAACGTTAGGCATCAAAGTTTGGGTGTTCAAAGGAGAAATCCTACCCGGACAAGAACGCGAAGCCGAAGTCGTAAATCCAAATCAACAGCCGCGTCGTCGTCAACAGCGTCGGCAGCGATTTGAAGACCGATCGAACGAAGGGTAAGCGTGATTGAAGTTCGATCGATTCAGCACGCAAGCTGTTCGCCCCCCTAAACCTGGGGAAACCCAGCAATCAAAGTCCCCCAGAATGGGAGATTTAGGGGGCTTCCAAGCACCGTGCAAACGACGATTAACTTCAACTTACCTCTACCCGCAACCTTACAGGTATCGACCAATGTTAAGCCCAAGAAGAACAAAATTCCGTAAGCAGCAGCGCGGTCGGATGCGAGGATTGGCGACACGCGGAAGTCAACTGAACTTCGGTGACTTTGGCTTACAAGCCTTAGAGCCAACCTGGATCACCGCCCGTCAAATCGAAGCCAGCCGTCGAGCGATGACGCGCTATATTCGCCGGGGTGGACAAATCTGGATTCGGATTTTTCCCGACAAACCCGTCACCGCACGCCCCGCAGAAACCCGGATGGGTTCTGGTAAAGGTGCGCCTGAATTCTGGGTTGCCGTCGTTAAACCCGGTCGAATTATGTTTGAAATCGCTGGAGTGCCCGAAGAAACTGCGCGTGAAGCGATGCGACTCGCCCAGTACAAACTCCCGATCAAAACCAAATTCAT
>DATJEM010000180.1:0-4526 GCA_035496615.1 Leptolyngbya sp. | reverse complement strand
TCTCCACACAGTAACTGAGCCGCATACCGAGTTCCCTTCTCGTATTTCACACCGTACTGATAGCAAACGCCTGTCCACTGATAAAACACTCGCGCCAAATTCAGCGCCGCATCAAAATTCGTGGCAAACTCAGCATGAATGCGATCGGTATAGGTCTGAGGGGCATCTTCAACAATGCACTGAGCCGCGATCGCGCCACTTTTAACCGCGTGTAAAATGCCATCGCCAAACAGCGGATTGATCAATCCCGCCGCATCCCCAACTAATAGAATACGCCCTTCATGTAATCGTTCTTTGCCGCTCCAAATCGGTAAAGGATGAGCGTGAAACTTTAAAGCATCACGATCGTATTTCACTCCCAATCCGTCCATATAGTCAAAGATAGTTTTCTGCAATTCTGCCCGAACGGTGCGATCGCTTCTCGCATCTTTATGACCCGGACGAAACACCCCTGCTCCAATATTCAGGTGATCCGCTTTGGGAAAAATCCAGGCGTAGCCGTGTTTGACAGCACCGTATTCTAAGTGAGCAATCTCCGGACGCAAATCTGCGTGTCCCTCTCCCCAGTGATGCGGGTGTTCGATTTCCATGGCTAACGCGATCGAACGCTGCTGCCTCAATCGAGTGGCTTTGACCGTTACGCCATTTGCCCCGTCTGCCCCAATCACGTATCGGGCTTTTGCCGTAAATTCGCTGCCTGTTTTAATTCCTTGCGCTCGCACCAGCACCCCATCCGCTTCCGGCTCGATCGCTCGAACTGAAATTCCATCTCGCAATTCGGCTCCAAACTTCAGCGCTCGTTGGGCAAGCACCTGATCGAAAATCGATCGCTGTACCATCCAGAGCGAAATCGGCTGATCGGTCGATCGAGGATTGATCGATGCTAAATACGCATCCTCAAACTTCCAAGTGTGACGCATCATCGTCACATCCGATTCGACAAACGCTTCAGGGGCTAAATCTTGCAGTTGAGACTGCATCACCATGGGCATTCCGCCGCCGCAGGTTTTGTGACGAGGAAGCAACTGTTTTTCTAATAGCAAGACTTTTAGCCCTGCTTGAGCCAGTTGAGCAGCCGCATTTGTGCCGGAAGGACCAGCACCGCAAACGATGACATCGTAGTGTTGCATGAGCGATCGATAAAATCTCGCTCTCTAGCCTAATCGAAAACTGTCTAGTGTAGAAGCTGACTCAGCACCGATTCGACTCCCTGCACTTCCACTAAAAACGCTTGCTTATCGGCTTCGTCGATCGCGCTCCAATTATTCCGAAGATTGATCCCGAGCAAGTACCGCTGCTTAGAACAGCAAATAATCACGGAAATCCCTCGATCGATCAGCTTCGAGCCGAGATCGTAAGCCTGATCGCGGCGGGACGCACCAAAACTATGGAACTGATAAAACAACTCACCTTGATAGCTGATGCCGTCACAGACTCGATCGTGAAACCAAAACTTGAAAAAGCGACAATCTGATTCATTTGCGAGCAGCAGGTTCATATCAGAAGGAGGGGCAGTATTGCTTGCTTCAAAAAAGATGAGGATATTTCTATCAAATAGTGACAGTTCTACGAGAAATAAAGCGTTCCTTCGATCGTGTCAAATGCTACGATTTCTATGTATTTTCACTGAGATAAAAGAATCAGCGCCGAGATTGCTTTATATTACCCATTATTTCGCTGGGCATAAATTTGTCTTATCCCCTCTGTTCGGAGTCAAAGGAGTGAGTGAGCCTATGCTTCGCTCGCCTTTGTGATGTAAAACCTCCGTAAATTCCGCAGTTTTAGTCGGAACGAACGATGACTATCATAGACGCTCTAGTTTTTTGCGGACAAAATTCGCTAAGATTAGCAATAATGCAGTATTTTTACTACGGGTGCTTGAGAGTCTGCTCCATGCTTGTACGGAGAAATCGTCACATTTGCCGAAAAGCATGAAATCCTGCCGTGCGAACCAGCCTGAAAGTTATCGATCGAATCCATCCCGCAATCTAGTTTGCCGCAATGACCCGAATGAGTCCTCAACCGATCGTGCCCCAGATGCGGGGAGACTGCATGAAGATTTTGGTGATTGAAGACGAAAAAGACGTTCGACTCAACATCCTTGAAATCCTGACCTCCGGCGGCTTTGATCCACTGAATGCAGACAATGGGCTAACTGGCGTTCAACTCGCAAAAGACCGATCGCCCGATCTGATCATTTGCGATATCAAAATGCCCGATTTCGACGGCTACAGCGTCCTAGAAGCACTGCGTCAAGATCCAAAAACCGCAATGATTCCGTTTATCTTTCTCACTGCCAAAGCGGACAAAGCCGATTTTCGCTACGGCATGAATTTGGGAGCAGACGACTACCTCACCAAACCCTTTCGCCGCATGGAACTGCTCGACACGATCGCGGCTCGCCTCAAACGCCATCGCGCCCAAGCCGAAATTCAAAAAAAAGTCGATACACTCCAGCAGATCAACAGCCAAAAAAACGAGTTGCTCAACACGATCACACATGACCTCCGTGCGCCGCTAACGACGATCAAAGTTGCGCTGCAACTGATGGACACCATGCCCGAAAATCGGCGGCAATACGTTGAAATCGCGCTCAACGCTTGTGATCAAGGCGACGAATTGATTCAAAATCTTTTAGATCTCTATCAGCTTGAATCTGGTGAAACGTTAGCCTCCCCAGAACCGCTCAACTTGAGAGAACTGCTGCGAAAAACAACCGATGCTTTTCAGGCGCGCGCCCGTAACTGTCAACAACTTTTAAAGATAAATCTGCCGGAAACGTTACCGCTGATTGTGGCAGATAGTGTAAGTTTGCAGCGAATTCTCGTGGAGTTGCTCAACAACGCTTGTAAGTACACTCAAAGCGGCGGCGAAATTTGTTTTAAAGTGCGCGAAAGAACGAACACCAACCAAATGACAGTGCTAAATTTCACGATCGCCAATCAATCTGAAATTCCTGCGAAAAACTTACCCTACATTTTTGATAAGTTTTATCGAGTTCCTGGCAGCGATCGTTGGCAAAAAGGCGGGACAGGCTTGGGTTTGGCGCTCGTGAAGAAGCTGATCGAACAGCTTGAAGGCAGTATCAAGGTAGAGAGCGCAAGGGGGTGGACAACGTTCGAGATCGAACTTCCTTATGAAACTCTTTAAATCAACTTCAACAATTCTCTATGCAGGAAGTTCAGGATCTAGGCAAAGATCCATGTATTACTCGATCGAGTGTGAGTTATGCGAGAAACCGACGACATCCAGTTGCAGCAGCGAAATGCTGAACTAGAAATTCTAGTCACCGAACTCAGATCCCAGCTACATGCCCAATCGGTGCAGGAGGTGACCACTGCTCCCAAAGCGGTTGCGCCCTCACAATCAAGCGCTGACAGCTTCGATCCGGCTTTGGAGTGCGCCGACTACAAAATCGCTAAACTCGAATCCACGATCGAGCAACTTCAAGTAGAAGTCAGTCGCCGCCGCCGTGAGCAAGAAAGTTTGAAAATCAGCGAACAGCGCTATCGATCGGTGGTTGAAGCGATGCACGAAGCTGTGATCATGCTGGATGCCGAAGGCACGATCGAAACCTGTAATGCCAGGGCAGAGCAAATTTTGGAATGTGTCGCCGACGACCTTCTCGATCGTACCCTGCTCGATCTCGATTGGGAAATGATTCATGAAGACGGTTCACCGTTTGATCTGCAAAATTTTCCCGGACTGATTACTGCAAAGACTGGAATTCCTTGCTCTGAAGTTATTCTGGGACTTTGCAAACCCGAAAAGCAAATTACCTGGATCTCGATCAATTCGCAGCCCTTGTTTCAAGGCGATCGCATTCTACCGTCTGCCGTGGTCGTTTCATTTTCAGACATCAGCCTGAGACGCTGGGTCGAAGAAGAACGGCATCAGCTTTTGAAGCGTGAACAGTCTGCCCGCGCTGAATCGGAACTCGCCCGCGAGCAAATTGACCAAGTTCTTCAAAGTATTACCGATGGATTTGTGGCGTTCGATCGCTCTGCCCGCTTCACTTATTTAAATCACGAAGCTGCCAGTACGCTGGGCAGACCTGCCCGCGATCTGCTCGGTAAAGTCCTGTGGCAAGAATTTCCCGACTTTGCCGCAACGAGCTTTGGACAGCTTTATCGTCGGGCGCTGGCAGAAGGGGTGCCCTTGGAGCTTGTGGACTATTACGAACCCTGTCAGCGCTGGTACTCCGTGCGCGCCTATCCATCAAAAGCGGGCATATCTCTGTTCTTCCGCAATATGACTGATTCGGTAGAGACAGCCCGAGAACGCGATCAGGCACAGGAAGCGCTCAAAGGCGCATTGCAGCGATTGTCGTTCCATGTGGATAACTCGCCGTTTGCGGTGATCGAGTGGGATCAAAACATGCGAATGACCCGCTGGTCACGCGAAGCGGAATCGCTGCTCGGTTGGGAAGCAATAGAAGTGATCGGTAAACAGTTCGGCAGTTGGAATTTGGTCGTTTCAGAAGATTTGGAAAGCGTCGATCGCGCGATCGCGCAACTGCTGAACGG
>DATJEM010000179.1:0-3479 GCA_035496615.1 Leptolyngbya sp. | reverse complement strand
ATCCCACAGTAGGTTGCAACTGCTGCGATATCAATGTCGCCAATGTTCTGGCCTTTGGGAACTAGATCAGTGTATTCTTGAGCCACAATTCCTAAGTATCGATAGCTGAGATCACTCAGCTTATGGCTCCCTTCTGGATTCAGAACATAGCTTGCTAACATCGTGTCGAACACCACGCCTGCAAGTTCGATGCCTTGAAATCGGAAGACCAAACGATCGAACTTAGCATTCTGGAAAGCTTTCGGATAGGTCACATCTTCTAGAATGGGACGCAAAGCTTCGAGTACTGTTGCTTTATCGAGATTGTTTCCGGTCGCATGACCGATCGGAATGTAAGCCATTGCGTCCGATGCTGAACCCCAACAGCAACCGATTCCCACTAAGTCCGCTTTGATGGGATCAAGGTCTGTCGTTTCGGTGTCCCAAGCGATCGGAGTTTGCTCGCTCGTCTGTGTTTTGAGTTGAGCCACAAGCTGATCTAATTTTGCCTGAGTATCAATGATTTGGGGTGCGATCGACACTGGCTCAAACTTTTCAGCCGCATCCGTTTCTTCGGCGCTAAAGAACCATAAATCATCAGCATATTGCGCGATCGGGATTCCTGATTCGCTCTCTGCTGCCTTTGTTCCTTCTGTTTCGGTTAATTCTGGATCTCCGCTGAGTTGCCGTTTCCATTTCTGGATTTTGTTATAAAACGATTTGAATTCTAATCGCTCGATCAATGGTTTTAGTGTTTCTTCATCGAATCCCTGAAGCTTACAAGATTCGATATCAATATCTAAGGGCACATCCAAATGAATTTGCGCCATCCATTGTGAATGCCGTGCATCATCGATTCCAGTTTCTAATCTCTTTTTGACTGCGCCTTTGATTTCGTCGATCGATTCATAAACCTTTTCTAGCGATCCATAGGTTTTCAACAATTGCACCGCTGTTTTTTCACCAATTCCTTTCACGCCCGGAATGTTATCTGATGGATCACCGCAGAGTGCTTTAAAATCGACCACCTGAGACGGCAGCACTTTCAGCTTCTCTTTGACTTCCTCTACTCCAAATTCTTTCAGCGGCGGGACACCCTTGCCATAGCTTGTACTCATGTACAGAACTTTAACTTTTCCATCGGGATCGACTAGCTGAAACAAATCGCGATCGCCGCTCAAGATTTTAACGGTAAATCCCTGCTGGCTGGCTTGGCGCGCCATTGTTCCGATCACATCATCGGCTTCATAGCCTTTGGAAATGACGATCGGTAAGTTCATCGCCTGCAAAATTTCCTGAAGATTTTCTAAGTCCGGCATGAAATCTTCTGGTGTTTCAGGACGACCCGCTTTGTAAGTTTCATCCGCTTCGTGGCGATACGTTGTTCCACCCAAATCAAACGCGATCGCTAAATGATCGGGTTTTTCCGCCTCTACCATTTCTAATAATGCTTTGAGAAACCCATAAGAAAGGCTCGTCGGAATTCCGGTCGAAGTCCGTAAGCCACCATCGCGACCTTTGGCAAACGCAAAGTAGGCGCGAAATGCCAGCGAATGACCGTCTACAAGGACAATTTTGGGAGAAGAGGTAGCGCTCAAAATATCGATCGGAGTATAGATACAAACTCTATTGTAGCGATCAGACGCAAAAACAATAGAACTCCGACGGTTTGACGAATCGGAGTTCTCACGGCAAGATAGCTATGGGTTCGATCGCGTGAACCATCGAAAATAAAGCGACTGCAACGTTTCTTTCACCGGAAATGCTGCGTAAGTGAGCGGGTTAATCGTCACAATGATGTCTCGAAAATCTCGTTTCGCCAGAGCGACGATCGCCCACGCCACCCCAGCCGGGGACATCACGCCATAAGGATTCAACTGGCTTTTAAATGGACCTAAAACTAACTTACGAATAATACAAGGCGCATCTAATCGCCGCAAAGTAATCAAGTCGCCTAAAGTGCGCTTCGAGAGTTCGTAAAGCGGACTAAAAGCGGGATTGACTTCGGCTTCTGAAGTATTAATCCACAGTTCCTTAAGCGCTTTGTGGGAAGAGGCGGTGACAGTTGCTAAAAATAGCTCTGCAAGCTTCCAGGTTGAGAAGGTGTTGACTTCGTAAGACTTTTGAATCGCTTCAGCAGATCGATCGCCGTACACATTCACGCCATGATTCAGAATGAAAATATCAACTTTTTCTAACCGCGATCGTAGCGCTTCCTCTTCTCCGATTTGCCAGCGTAAAACTTCGACTTTTGAGCCAAACGGTGCGCTTTCGCTGGTTGTTAACGCAACGACTTTGGCTCCCTGTTGAGTCAATTCTGCGATCAATGCTTGTCCAAGTGCGCCTGATGCTCCTGTAACCGCCACTACTTTATCTTTGAGCGCCAAACTTGTGCCTAACATTTTGTCTACGATCGTAAAGTGACCACAAAAATAAGCATTCGGCTGATCGAAATGATGCCGCCAATGATAAGTGCGATTCACAATCCACGGCTTGGGGATCTCAATAAGATCACCGGGTTTATGAGTGACATCAGTTTGTAAGAGTAAACCCTGCGATCGCGCCAATGCTGGAATGAGAAAAATCAGCGAATAAACTGATCCGAGCCAAAAGACTGGAACTTGGGTAAGTCCCGCTAACAGGGTCGTCGCGCTGAACATTGCCATTGCTTCAGGTACATCATTGTATAGCTGTGCCCGCTGATACATTTCCAAACTGGCGATCGTCAAATCGGGACGATAAGCTTTGTGATGTAGATTATGAAATCGTCTTAAAGGTTGCCAGTAGTGTCCGGCAAGATGGTAGGCATCCCGCATGAGTTCTGCAAGCACGATCGCAGAAAATCCGAGGAAACACTGAACAAGAAGCTGACTGAACAAAAGTCGCAGATCCATGAACCTGATTTAATCTTTCTTAATAAACTTCCTTACTCTACCCTGAGTGCGGTGTTTCAAAGAATAGGATTCTTCAAACGGACAAAGCAGAAAATCTCCCCCTATTCGTCAAGTTGCCACAGTTCGGCAGCGTAGTCTTCATCTAGCACTTTCTTCGGACGCATCACCAAGATCACCCGCCCTAGTAAGCTTACCGTCGGTGCTTCCTCAAACCATTGCAGTGCAAGTTGTTCATTTTCGGCAACGGCAAAATAACTGTCGGCATCCCAATCGCGCTGCGATCGATCCAACACCAGCATTATTTCTTCGGTTGCTCCGGGTAAGGGAGTCGGCAAACGATCGCTGTCACACAAAATCGCGATCGGATCTTCTGCACTGCGAATCACCTGCCATCCCGGAACCGTAATCCATGCGCCCGTTCCCGAAAATTGCACCAGCGCGAACGCTCCGGTTTCTTCGACCATCGGCACCGCCTTGAGGTCTGCGATCGTCAGCGGCAGTTTTCCAGCGACGGGAAGAATGCGCGGCAAGTGTTCATCCGACTCCAAACGATAGAGCGGTAAACGGGGGGCGGGACGTTTTGGCGTAACCTCAAAATCCGTCAGC
>DATJEM010000178.1:0-5113 GCA_035496615.1 Leptolyngbya sp. | reverse complement strand
CTGCTCAAAGGCGGCGATTCTCAGCAGTTTAACTTGGGGAATGGCAATGGATTTTCAGTCCGAGAAGTGATTGACATGGCGCGAAACGTGACGGGTCGATCGATCACTGCGATCGAGTGCGATCGTCGTCCGGGTGATCCGCCTGCGCTGGTGGGCAGTGCCGAAAAAGCGCGATCGATGTTGGGATGGAATCCTCAATATGCCGATCTTGAGAAAATTCTCACTCACGCTTGGGCATGGCATCAAAAACGCCACGGCTAAAAAGCTTAGAACTCCGACTTTACACTCAAAGCGGAGTTCTAAGCTGATCTGAACTATTTTTTAGAAGGCTCCGTGCCTTGCCACAATCACATAAATGGTTCTTGCAATCAGCACCACATCATACATCGGTGTCCAAAGCGCTTGATACCGCAGATCTAGCTGCACAATCTCTTCAAAATCCTTCACGCTCGATCGACCGTTCACCTGCCATTCTCCGGTGAGTCCTGGCTTGACGTTTAGCCGTTGCCAATGATGATCTTGATATTGTGCCACTTCGTCTGAGGTCGGGGGGCGAGTTCCCACCAGGCTCATTTCTCCCCGCAAGACATTCCAAAACTGCGGCAGTTCATCCAGGCTCGTTTTGCGTAAAAACCGTCCTACACGAGTGATCCGAGGATCTTGCCGATTTTTAAATATTAAGCCTTCCGCCTCATTTTTGACTTGAGCTTTTAGCCCCTCTGCATTCTCGACCATCGATCGAAACTTGTGCATCCGGAACGTTCTTCCGAGGAGTCCGTGCCGTTCTTGAGTATAGAAAATCGGTCCAGGGCTGTCGAGCCGAATCGCGATCGCGATCGGCAAAAACATCACCGCAGCGATCAGCAATCCGATCAGGCTGCCCACCACGTCGATGAATCGCTTTATCAGCGAAGCGGTCGATCGATGAGGAGCGTTGAAACTGGTCGGTGATGCACTCTGAGAATTTGTAATTGAGGAATCAATCGCAGGGTTGAACATGATTCGCACTAATGACTGGAACCGTGATATCACTGAGTCGAGTCGATGACTTTCATTCAAAGCCTATCGAAAGGGCGGAAGCTATGCCATGCTTCACCTTGATGTTTTCTCAAAACTTCTTACTCTTACCTTTGATCGCCGCTTTTGTAAAGTTTTGATGAAGAAATTCCGGCGCGCCCCTACGCTCTACCCGGAATAATACGGAAAAGCACAACCGATGCTGCTAAGTAGAATAGTTCTAGTGCAGACCCAAACTTCAAAGGTGTGAGAGGAGAAATATTTTGGAATCGCAACCGTTAGCCATGATTGTTCAGGAATTGGCAGAAACGACGATCGCGGCATCTGAAACGATTGAGCAGCTTTCCGATCGTCTTGATACTCTTACCGTCCAAGTCCAGCAGCAGGGGCAGCAGATCTCTGCCTTAACCGATGCTTTACAAACTGTCACGGATAATCAATCTATCCTGGTCTCTCATATTGCCCACCTTACCGAAACTCTAGAGCGAATTGCCGCGTCGCTGGAATCTAGAGAAAATCGTCCTGCGCCAGTGGTAGAACAGTAGAACAACCCTGAGAAACGTTTTATACTAAAGCCTCAGTGAAGTCGAATGATCTAGATGAACTTGTGTCGCAGCCTTACCCGATCGGGTAAGTGATTTAATCGGCAACTCTGCGGCACACTCTATATCAGGGTAATGAGGACGGCAACCATGACACGAGCAGAACAAATCGCAGCAGACTGGCGATCGCGGCTACAAACCGAATTGGCACGAACGAACGACACTACCCGCGAAAGTATTATTCGATGGTTGCTCGGTGATCATCTCGATCGCTTTGAAACTTATAATCCAGAACGCTTCAACATCGAAGTTCAGGCGATGGACTATCGCTATCGCATTCTGATTCAACGATATTTTGAAACGCCGCCGCAGCGGGCTTATAAGAATCTGATTCAGCGGTTGGGCAGTATGTTTGTGATTCGCAACAAAGTCAGTACTTGGATTGCTTTATCGAGAGATCGCCAAACGACCGTCGTCGATGTGCTGCAAGAAGTAATTCAGGACTTGTTGCAGAATGATAAATATATGCAAGAGCAAGTCCTTTGGATTGCTCAATGTACGGATGATGTGCGGTTGCGAAATGCGATCGTTCTGACTGCAACCGAGGAATATTGCCTACGTCCGATCCGCAATCAGCCGCTTTTGGTTTATCGCTTTGTCAATTATCAAAAACGGACACAGCGGGGTGGTATGACCCAAGTTCCGACTGCTGATTTTATTCGATTGGTTTCCGAAGAGATTGCGCCGGATGATGCGGACGGTTCGGTGAGCCTGCTAGATAATGAAGCTGTCGCCCAGTTTCGGGAAGAGCAGCTACTCCAGCAGCAGCAAGAACTGCGAAACGCGATCGTCAGACAGTTTGAAGACTACCTGACTGAGAAAGTCGGAGCCGATGCCGCTCAATGGTTGCAGCTTTACTTGCAGGGCAAAACCCAAGAAGCGATCGCGCAACTGTTGGATCTGCCGATCAAGCAGGTCTATCGGCTGCGCGAGAAAGTGAATTATCATGCGGTGCGAGTCTTTGCCCAAAAGAACCAGCCTGAACTCGTAACCGAATGGTTGGGGCACTAATAAATGGATCACTAGATATCGACGGGTTCTTTACCTGCGACCACAGGCGCGATCGCGCTCAGTTGTAACTCAGGATGATCGCCTTGAAGCTGCTGACAGTTCCACTCATTCCGAAACAGCAGAACGGGGCGTTCCCAACTGTCTTTCACTGCTAGTGTATTGAAAACGCGCCCCACTTTGTGGAGGGCATCCCAGCCGCCATCGACCCAGCGGGCAACGGTATACGGCAGATATTCGACCGTAGTTTCGACTCCATATTCGTTTTGTAGCCTGAATTGAACCACTTCCATTTGAAGCTGTCCGACTGCCGCTAGGATTGGGTCGCGCTTTGCTTCGTCTGCCGAATACATGATCTGCACTGCCCCTTCTTCGCGCAGTTCAGAAACGCCTTTGCGGAACTGTTTGAACTTGGACGGATTCGGATTTCTCAAGTAGGCAAAGAGTTCTGGAGAAAAACAAGGAATCCCTTCGTACTCTAGCTTTTGCCCGTTATAGATCGTGTCTCCGATCGCGAAAACTCCTGGATTATTCAACCCAATCACATCACCCGGATAAGCTTCTTCGATCACTTCGCGGTCTTGAGCAAACAGTTTTTGGGGACGCGACAGGCGCACCGTTTTTCCGGTTCGGGCAAGATTGACGGTCATATCCTTCTCAAATTTGCCTGAACAAACGCGCACAAAAGCGACCCGATCGCGGTGTTTTGGATCCATGTTCGCCTGAAGTTTGAACACAAAACCCGAAAACTCTGGATAGGTTGGCTCGATTTCGCCTCTTGTACTCGCGTGCGCTCTCGGTTTGAGGGCGTAATCTAAGAATGAATTCAAAAAGAGTTCAACCCCAAAATTGGTCATTGCACTGCCGAAAAACATCGGAGTCATTTGCCCTGAATGAATCGCTTCGAGGTCGAATTCGGAGCCAATTCCTTCGATCAGTTCTAATTCGTCTTTGAACTGGTAATAAATGTCTTTTTCTAGCAGTTCTTCGATGTTTGGATCACCTAGATCAATCACGGTATCGATCGCTTCTCGGCTACCATGCAAACTCCGCTGGAATAGGTGGATCTTGCGAGTGCAGCGATCGAACACGCCCTTGAACTGGTCGCCCATGCCGATCGGATAATTCACCGCATAGGTTTGCAGTCCCAACTCCTGCTCGATCTCGTCCATGAGTTCGATCGGGCTACGTCCGGGACGATCGAGCTTATTCACAAACGTAAAAATCGGCAGCGATCGCATCCGGCAGACTTCAAATAGTTTGCGCGTTTGTGGCTCCAACCCTTTTGCGGCATCAATCAACATGACGGCATTGTCCGCCGCTGCCAGCGTTCGATAGGTATCTTCGCTGAAATCTTGGTGTCCGGGTGTGTCGAGTAGATTAATTTGGCAGGATTGATACGCGAATTGCAGCACGGTTGAGGTAATCGAAATTCCCCGCTGTTGCTCCATTGCCATCCAGTCTGAAGTGGCATGACGTTGGGCACGACGAGCTTTCACCGCTCCCGCCTCGTGAATCGCGCCTCCGTACAGCAACAGCTTTTCGGTCAGCGTCGTTTTTCCAGCGTCCGGGTGAGAAATAATCGCAAAATTTCGTCGCCGCTCTACGGCTTCCTGCAATTCGGGTTCAAGTTCGATCGACATTCGGCTTCACTGAGGTGGGGGTGGAAAAGGGTGTGAAAGAGTCCAATACATCACATTACTTTAAAGATAGCGACAAATTCGGTGGAATTGCGGCTAGATTCAGAAGCATCGCTTAAACCTAATTCTGATGAAATCAACCGAATCTCAAAAACTTCTTTCGATTGTCGCTCACGGCTCGATTTTCCTGAGTTCGCTCGTGGTGTCGATCGGGATTCCGATCGCGGTTTTATTCATTAGCGACGATTGGGTCGTGAAGGACAACGCTCGCGAAGCAATCAATTTTCACATCAATCTGTTCTTATACGCTGCGCTCGGAGGTCTTTTATTTATCACGGTAATTGGAATTCCGATCGCGTTCGTGCTGTGGGCTGTGCTGGCTGTGATTAGCTGGCTGATGCCGATTGTTGCGATCGTTCGAGTCCTCGAACATCCAAATCAACCGTATCGCTATCCATTCATTTTACGATTACTGTAGCTTTACTTACTTTTCGTAGTATCTTTGTAAAATCTTCATCGAATCCGTTCGTGATCACGGAACGATTCGGATACAATCATTGTCAGAGATACGTAAGATTACGAGTTGGTATCAGGTGCTTGTCAGAATCTACCGAACGTTAACTAGCAATTCTTGGCGATCGTGCCCAGAGGCGCTCCTTCACTAGGCGAGGCGTTAGCAAAAAGTGAATAAAGTGTGTAGACAGCGAGACTCCTTCGGTTGGAGTGTTCTCGACAAGCGCGTCCTGAGGAATTGCAATGAAATTTAGTGCTTCAAGCCGGACGATCGCGCCGCTTGATCTCAACTCTATGTTGGATAGCGCTGCGCCTGCAATTTCAAACGGAGAC
>DATJEM010000177.1:0-5232 GCA_035496615.1 Leptolyngbya sp. | reverse complement strand
CCCCCACGTCTATGATCTGACGGCTCCCACCTCAAACCCCGAAGTGTTGGTATTCGTTCACGGCTGGATGTTGAGCCGCAGTTATTGGCAGCCGTTGATTGAGCAGCTTTCGGTTGATTATCAATGTGTGTCCTATGATTTGCGAGGCTTTGGACAGTCTCAGCCCCGCGATCGCAGTCCGGAAGTCAACGCTCATCCCTCTGGAAACGGGGTAATTGCGACTCAAAATGCGACCCTTGCGACCACTGCGGAGCAGATCGCACAGTACAGCTTGCTGTCCTACGCCAGAGATTTAGGCATGCTGTTGAGAGAACTAAAGATTCCTCAAGCTTGGCTAATCGGGCATTCATTGGGGGGATGCGTAGCACTCTGGGCAGCCGATCAGATGCCGGAGCAGATTCAAGGCGTAATTTGTCTGAATTCGGGTGGCGGAATTTATTTGAAAGAAGTCTTTGAGCGGTTTCGATCGGCGGGACAGCAAATGGTAAAACTGCGCCCAAAATGGTTGTCGCAAGTGCCTTGTTTGGATTTAGTCTTTACCAGGGCAAACGTCGTGAGCAAGATTGAGCGAGCGTGGGGTCGGCAGCGTGTGCTTGATTTTGTCCGGGCGAATGCGGATGCCGCGATCGGAACTCTTTTGGATTCAACCACTGAAGCAGAAGTACATCGGTTGCCGCAAGTCGTGGCGCGATTGTCCCAGCCGCTTTATTTTATTGCGGGGGCGCAAGATACGGTGATGGAGCCGAAGTATGTTCACCATCTTGCTAGTTTTCATCCGTTGTTTGGCGATTGCGCGGACAATGTGTTTGAAATTGCGAACTGCGGTCATCTATCAATGTTGGAAAAAACGGATGTTGTTGAAGCGCATATTCGCCAGATTTTACAGTGAGAATTTGCCAAACTTCTTTCGATCGTCGCACTCCATCGCGATCGCGTTTCTCGCTCTGATACCATCATTCAAAATGAAACTTTCCAAGTGCTAAAGTCTTTCTCGACTGGGGTGATTACGGCGCATCAGGATTTTTTCCAGGCAATGCGCTCGAAGAAATTGCCAAAACTCCTTTGGCGAACATCACAAATTTTGCCGCAGGTCGTCCCTGTCTAAACGCGATCGCATCCCTGGCTGAATGGAACCCTGACTAAGGCTATGTCATAAGCTAGAGGACTTTGCGAGACAGTGCCGCTAGAAGTAAGGAACTCGCATCGATCGTCGATTTTTTGCAAGTCTCTCAATCATCAATTCTTGCAGGCAATGTCTTATGTCAACTGACTATCTGATTGTAGGCAGTGGCTTGTCCGCTTTAGTTTTTGGATCGCTGATGGCAAAGTCAGGTCAAAAAGTCCAGATTCTAGAGGCGCACGAGTATCCAGGCGGTTTTGGTCACACTTTTACGATGGCGAACCAATATACGTTTAATGCTCAACTTCACTACGTTTGGGACTGTGGCGAAGGGCAGACGGTGAATCGGGTGTTGAAAAAGCTGGATCTCGATCGCACAGTGACTTTCGAGCGATACGATCCCGATGGCTTTGATCACATGAAAATGCCAGGATACTCGCTCAACATTCCCTCAGATCAGCAAACTCTGATTCAGCGTTTATCTGAACTCTTTCCTGAATCTGCCAGCCAAATTCAGCGCTTTATTTTAGAAGTTCAAACCACAAGTCAAGGCTTAAAAAAACTGTCTCCGCCGCTCAACTTGGCTGAACTCACTCAGAACTTGGGCGAGGTATTTTCAACCGCGCTCTATCTCAACAGTACGCTTCAGGATGTGTTCGACAAGTTTCAATTGCCACAAGAAGCTCAAACCCTTTTAGCGCTGCAATGGGAAGACTTTTTACTGCCGCCGGATCAACTCTCGTTTTACGCTTGGGTAATTTTATTCACTAGCTATCAAAACGGAGCATTCTACCCCACCCAGCATTTTGAATCTGTGGTTGACTCGCTCGTCAAAACGATCGAAGAAAACGGTGGTGAAGTGCGGTTTAACTTGGAAGTGACAAACTTCAGTTTGAAAGATAAAACTGTGGTTGGGGTGCAGGCGATCGATCGCATCACCCAGCAAATGCACGAATTCACAGGCAACACGATCATCTGCAATCTCGATCCCAAACACGCTGCAAAAATGATCGGAGAAGAAAAGTTCTCTCGCACAGTCCGGCAAAAGTTGAAGTATGATTATTCTCCCTCAAACTACATGGCTTACTGTGTCGTCAAAGATCTCGACCTGCGCGACTACGGATTTGGTCGATGGAATACGTTTCATACAGGACATCGAAACCTGAATGAAGCCTTCTATCAAATGTATGAACAGCACGATTTTTCTAACCCCAGCTTTGCGATTACCACCCCTACATTGATGAGTACCACGCATCGCGATTGCCCCGAAGACTGCCAGATTCTTGAGTTTTTGACCGTTGCCAACTACGACTACTTTCAGCAATTGAAAGCGCGCGATCGCAAAGCTTACTATCAGAAAAAGACAGAAATCTTAGACTCCATTTTAGATGTGGTTGAGCAGAACTATGTGCCGAACCTGCGGCAGCATCTTGTATTCAAACTTACTGGTAGCCCCACGACGAATGAGCGATTCTGCTGGTGTCCTCAAGGCAACTCTTACGGGTCGAGCCTCACGCCGCGCAACATGACTTTGGGACGACTCAACCATGAAACTTCTCTGAAAAATTTCTACTTTTGCAATGCTTCATCCGGCTATCCCGGTTTTGCTCCCACCTTTTGGACAGGCGCATTGTTGTACCAAAGACTCTCTGGAGACGGGGTGTTATCGAAGGGCTAAGAAAAAAGCGTGTTGTTAGAACATTCAATTCGTTCGGTACTAGACTATGAAAATCGCGATCGTCGGTGGCGGAGCGAGTGGGTTAGTCACAGCCTATTTGCTGGATCAAAAAGGTCATGAAGTAACGGTGTTTGAACGACAATCGATGCTCGGTGGGCACATTCGGACATTGAATCAAAACGTCAAGCCGAATCAATCTCACTGTGATCAGGTGCTAGAGGGCGGCGTGCTAGAGTTTCCGATCGCATTTCGCAATTTTCTCAATCTAATGCAAGACCTAGAGGTGGAATTAGAACCTGTTCATATTGGTTCAGCGCTCTATCTCAAAGACGGTCGGCACTGGCTATCAAACGGCATGATTCAAAAGAATTTCACTGGATTCCGACGAGCGATCGAAGCACTCAAGCTTGACCTGCTTTATGCCTACTCTACGCGGCTCTGGTTCAGAACCCATCATGCGACGCAACAAAGCTTGCACGATCAGTCAATGTCGCAATTTCTGAAGGCTTCAGACATTCGGAGTGCTTGGCTAAAATTGCTGACGATGTATAGTTACTCAATGCCCTTTGCGTCGATCGATCACTTTCCGGCTGAATTAGCGATTCCGGTGCTGCGAGATTATGTCTTTGTCAAATGGGTGAGAATCAAAGGCGGGGTGTATGCTTACGTAAAAAAAATCTTGGAGCGGTTCAGAGGCGAAATCTTACTGAATGTTGACATCTCAGAGATTTTTAGAAATTCAAATGTTGTCAAAATTCATCTATCAGACGGGACGACAGATAGATTTGATAAAGTTGTTTTTGCAACTCCGCCCGATCAAATTCTTAAGTTACTCTGTGATCCAACCGATGAAGAAACGAAGCGGTTTTCAGCGTGGCGCGAGAACGATGCCCAAACCGTGATGCACACCGATCGTTCTCTCTATCAACCGTATGGGATCAAGCAGTTTTCAGAGTTTGATTTTTTTGAGACGGAGCAGGGATGGGGATACAATGCTTGTCTCAATCAGCTTTGTGGAATTGCGTCTCCGGTAAAGTATAGTCTCGCGTTTAATCTGACAAGCTCGATCGCCAAAGATCGCATTCTGCACATTCAGAACCATCACACGCCGCTTTACACCGTTGAATCTCTGAGATATCGCGATGAAGTCATTCGCACCAATGGCGACCACAACACCTATCACGCAGGCGCTTATCTAGGAGATGGGCTGCATGAAGGGGCAATTACATCTGCGCTCCGAGTGGCTCAACTGATTGGATAGTTCTCGCAATCGATGTTTCCGTTTTGACTTAGAAATTTGGCTTAGAAACTTGGCTTAGAAACTAGAGATCCCAATCCAAAACTTGAGCAATTTCACTGGCTAAAGTCAGCGGATCGAAAGGTTTCGCGATCGCCGCTTTCAAGCCCAATTTGAGGTATTGAGGTCGATCGCCGAACTGCATTTTCGCGGTTAGCACAATGACTGGAATCTCTTGAGTCGCAGCATTAGACTGCAAATTTTGAAATGTGGTAATTCCATTCATTCCTGGCATCATCACATCAAGCAAAATTGCGTCTGGTTGCTCGGTTTCAGCTTTGACCAATCCTTCATTTCCAGAGCCAGCAGTGATCACTTCCCAGCCAGCAGTGGTTTCTAGACAAATCTGAATGACTTCTCGGACATACGGCTCATCATCAATGACCAAAATTTGCTTGATGGTCATAGGCTTATTACTTTCATTAGGGTATGCAAGCAGCACAAAGATGCTCCGCAACACTATACAACAACTCTCAAAGTTAGTAAAAACTTATTCTTTCGCTCCTTGCTCACAACTTCCTCAAATTTGAAGAGTAGTTTTAGGAGTGTGATCCTTTAGCGCTCTGCGAATGAGACTCTCAAACGCAGGTGATTAGACCACGAAAACAAACTGGATTGATCCACCCTTTAAAAAATCCCTATAAAGCCATGCCTACTTGTCCCTGTTGCTCCGATCGATTACTGCGTCAGTTCCAAAAAGGGTCGCTATCCTGGTTCTGCCGCTCCTGCTGGTCAGAAATGCCAAACTTTGAAGCGGATGAGAGAACGTTGCTTGCGAAGCAGCAGTCTACCGCCTTTGCCATTCCTCACTCGGTAAAAGCTGCCACACTGCAAGCGCTACTGACGCGACTAGAACACACTGCGCTCGGATCGACGCAGAATACACCGCTGCTTTTGAAAGAATCTAAGCTTGATGCGCTTGATCGACCTCCCAACCCCTGATCAAAACTACTCACTGCTCGAATCGCCCCGATCGCATTAAAGCTAAATCAGAGATCATTGGACACCAACAACCCTCCTGTGCTAACCATCCTCACAAGTTCCTCAAATTGTTCGACTATCTTTGCCGGATGGTCGATCGAGAATTTACTCATGGAACGTCAGAAATTTGCCCGATTCCTCCGGTTTTTGCGTCGA
>DATJEM010000176.1:0-10004 GCA_035496615.1 Leptolyngbya sp. | reverse complement strand
TTTGACGTGGTCTATGATGACCCTTTCAGCGATGCGGGTTCTGATTGTTGAAGATGATCCGCTGATGCAATTAGGGCTGGAACAATCTCTAGAAGACTATCCAGAATTAACGATCGTGGCTCAGGCAAGTGATGGCTATCTAGGAGTAGAAGCAGCGCTCAAGCATCGCCCAGACGTGATTGTGATGGACATTGGTTTACCCCGGCTAGATGGAGTCGCTGCAACGCAACAGATTAAGGCGGCGCTGCCTAACGTGCGGATCGTGATATTGACTTCCCATACCTCCGAGACTGAAATTATTGCAGCGTTGTCGAGTGGGGCGGATGCGTATTGTATTAAGGGAGCAGATGTGACGCGATTGATTGCTGCGATCGCGGCGGCTTACGAAGGAGCAACTTACCTCGATCCGCAAATTGCCCGCCGCGTGATCGAACATCTCAAACCCCCAACCGTGGACAATACGATCGGTCATCTGTCGCAGCGAGAACATGAAGTGCTAAAGCTGATGGTCGATGGATTGAGTAATCCTGAAATTGCGGCAAAGCTCTATCTCAGCCCCAATACTATCAAAACTCATGTCCGCGGCATCATGAATAAGCTAGCAGTAGATGATCGGGTTCAAGCCGCCGTGGTGGCACTACGAACAGGTTTAGTTTGATCGCCTGTCGAATTGCCTGTCAAATTGCCTGATTTTTAGACGACAGACCAAAAAAGAGTTTTTGCGATCGCTTAGTACGCTAACTTAGAGTCGAATTTGGCGATTTTTTCAAATACTTTCCTAAAATCTGACTAGGGTTGAAAACCAAAACTTGGCTTGCGATCGCCCGAAAGGAGAAAAAATTCTTTCCTTGCGCTAAATACTTTGCCCACAAATTCAAAAGCGCTAGAACCGTTAGCAGTATAGCAAGACGCGCATGAAAAGCTTTTGCTGAACTGAGAAACTCTATTTGTGAAGGATTGTAAAGACTGCGCTTTATCGAAATATTTCTTCAAACAACACCAAATGCTTAAAGGCGAGTTATTTCAGCCCCACTGAATTTACTTTGCAGCCCCCAAATTAGCAATTCAAGTTTAGAATTAGGATATGCGCTTTATGGCAATTTAAGCCACTTAGTGGAGCTGCTGTTCGAGGTGAATGTGATCGTTCGAGAGTGATATGTAGTGCACTACCGTCCATAAAAGCACGAGCTTTTCCTGATTCTTGAACACTAGTTTCCTCAGCTTGCTGCGCTATAAAGTTTCGCCACTGAAACAAACAGCACGATCGCATTCTTTAGTGTGATTCGTCCTGAAGGTGATTCATTGTTGTCGCTTGAATCATGAGAGGTCGATCAAATTGATTCATTTCATGATTCAGGTTGAATCTTAAGTTAGATCTAATATTTCATATTGAAGGATTAATCCTTTAGAGGGACGGCAACCCCTAACCTGTGATTGTTACTCTAAAAAAGCTGCGCTGAGTTTCCGATTTAGCCTCGCTCTCTCAAGCAAGCTGTTGCTCACACCCCTGGAATTAGACAGATGAAATTTGAGGATATCTATCAGTTTTTCAAGGAACCGCCCCCTTTCTATCTAAATAAGGAACTAGCGGTTTGCTATGTTCTCGCCGTTCTCTTACGGGGAGACTCCTACGGAACCGAGTTGATTCAACTACTTGAAACCGAATATCCGCTGTATCGCCTATCGGATACCGTGCTTTATAGTGCCCTGAAGTTTCTCGAAGACGAGGAAATGGTCACAGGCTACTGGAAAAAAGTCGAAGGTCGGGGTCGTCCGCGCCGGATGTATCAGATTAAGTCTGAAGCCATGCCGCAAGCGCAAGATCTCGCCAGACTTTGGCGCGAATATTCTGTCAAGCGCGAAATGGCTCACGAGAACGCGGGCGCTCCTCAGGTCAGCGGGGCTGAAAAATAGGCAGCAGAGTTTTGAGAATGATCCCACTGTTGTCTAGACTGTCTAGACTGAGGGGGTAATTGGATTTATTCTTTTTTGCGCCATGACTCAGCCTGTAATTGCCTCGACCTTTCTTCTGACAGTTTTATCGCTGATTGGGCTGATATTCTTTATCCGCGCCTCAGTCAAAGCTCGAATTCAGGAGGAGCGGCTATTGTCCGACCAGTCGGAGGATTCTTTGCTGTCTCAGCTACGTCAGTATTTTGGGCAGCGAGCTTATCGGGTCGTCGCGATCGATGCAACTAATAATCAAGTTACGTTTGAAGGCGTTGTTCGTCCCAGCGTGTTTCTAGCGGTGTTTCTATCGTTGCTTGCGTCGATCGGCGCGCTGTGTTTAGCCCTCGTTCTCTGGATGGTGTTGCCCGATTGGACAAATTTTGGTTTCGGTTTGCTGCTCCTGTCTCCTTTGGCAGGAGTATTTTACTGGCGGGGTGCAGAGCGGACGGAGCAGGTTTTGCTCAAGGTTGAAGCGAGTCCGAATGCAGCGGCGCAAAGTGTGATCGTTGTGCGGGGACATCGGGATGAATTGGCAGAATTGCAGCGATCGCTTGAATTAACGCCAGAGTAAAGGCGGACGCGATCGTATTTCCTGACTGTCCGCAAATTTAAGGAAAGCCTGATAGTAACGATAAAAGCCCTCCTCGTCTCGTTGAGGAGAGCCTTTCTCAGGTGAATACTTGCTCAGATGAATGCTTGGGTGAGGGTTAACTTGCTCTACTGAAACTACAGCCTCAAGGAACTGTAAGAATTGTATTTGCACTTGCACTCAAAGCAAGCAAACTCTAGAACTGCCATGAGTTGTCATGAACAAGAGCCGTAAAATACAAGGCTGCCTACCGACTCCGAGCCGGAACAACAACTGCATCTACTTCATCTTCAGGGGACTTCAAGCTAGGAAATAAGAAATGATTTTCTTCGACGTATTGTGCGCCGAATAAACCTTTTTCTGCCCAGAAGTACCGATCCGTGGTATGCTCATTTCTCTTCACGAGCAGCAGTGCAGGTGGGAGAATGCCTTCGGAGTGGATGAACTTGCGAGCCGCCGTTACGGGTTTATCTTCGCCACACTCAATGCTAAATTGAGGAACGCTTTCTAAAATCCGCCTTCCTTCTTGCCGCCGCCGACTTTTCCGCTTACGTCTCCTTGCCAAACCCGTTACCTCCTTAAGTTCCAAACTGCCGAAAGTTGTAATGATCGTTACAAAACCCGTCGAAAATATATCAGCTTCAGCCCCAGACTTCAACTTCTCTTAACGCATCTATACAATTTCTTAATTTTATTTCTTGAATTCTGATCAAGTCACTCAGAAGAGTGTGATAGCACTCATTAAACTTAAGATCAAGAGGCGCAAAAGAAGGGGGATCAGAGCTATCTACTAGATTAATAAGAAAAATTACCTATCGTCAATCCTTATTTTTGTAATTTTTGGTAGAGAAGTCGATGTTGATGCCTACAAGCTCCGAATTCATTGAGTTGTGTCGATCGCAGATTGCGTTATTGACTCAAGCGTTAGGAGCCTCCCTCAGCGTTATTTATCTAACAGAAGAACTTGTTGAGAGTTCTCAAGCGAGGCTAGTGCCGATCGCAGCGTATCCAGATAATCCGATGGCGATGGAGCGATCGAGCCGCTTGGCGCTTCCTCCAGCGGTCGAGGGACTTGCAGAAATTGATTCGGTCGCCTCTGAACTCACTCAGCCGAGACAACTTGTTTTGCCGCTGATTCACGAAGAATTAGTGTTTGGATTGTTGGTGACTGAGCGAGACGATCGACCCTGGACAAGCTGGGAACGATCGCAGGTGGAACGGATTGCCGATACTCTGTCGCTGGCGTGTGTGATGGATCAGCGCGCTCAATGGCTGGATCAATCTCAGCAGCAACGTCGATCGCGGCAATCTCAGCAACACGATGTCCTCGATAATTTGCTGCACCAGGTGAAGAGTCCACTAACCGCATTACGGACATTTGGAAAACTCCTGGTCAAACGGTTACAAACGGGTGATTCTAATCGAGAGATTGCTGGAAGTATTTTGCGGGAAAGCGATCGTTTACAAGAATTGTTGCAGCAGGTCGATCAAGCGATCGATCTCGATTCAATTGATGTCTTAGCCGAAGATGCTGCTTTAGTCAGTCGCCCAATTCCACTGCTTCCCGCAGGCGTTTTGACCAACTCCAGTTTAGAATTGATCCCCTGTTCAGTGAATGAAATTTTGCTGCCGTTGGTGAAAACAGCGTTGGCGATCGCTCAAGAAAAAGGGCTTTCAATTAAAACTGAAATTTCAAGCTCACTCCCGCTCGTTTACGCCAACCCTGGAGCGTTGCGCGAAGTTCTGAGCAACCTGATTGATAATGCACTCAAATACACGCCATCAGGCGGAGAAGTACACATCCGGGCGGATGAGACCCACGATCGCGTTTCGATTTGGGTGAGTGACACAGGCTTAGGAATTCCACCCGAAGATCTAGAGCGATTGTTTGAGCGGCATTATCGGGGAGTGCAGGCAGATGGAGAAATTCCGGGAACAGGATTGGGGCTTGCGATCGCCCGTCGTCTACTTGAACAAATGCACGGTTCGATTCGGGCTTTCAGCCCACTAAAAAGCGAGGGGTGGATCGAAGCTGACCCACCCCCGCAACGAGGAACAAGCTTTATTGTGAAGCTCGTGAAGGATCAGAGAGAACTCTGATCCTCGACTTGCTGACTGATTGCTTACTGACGCGGTACGGTCAATTCGTTGGTGAGGCGGACGTTCAGATTCGAGTTCGGTTGAATTGAAATCAAATCGATCCGATCGCCACCGAAGATTAAACCGGCTAACGCCCCTACCCCTGTCCCGATCAGCACCTTGCCTGCGGTGATGTCGCGATTGCCCGTAACTCCTGACACTCCGGCTGCGGCAGCACTACCTAGAACCGCATCTTTGAGGATTGTGCCAGTGTTTGCGCCGCGACGAACCGATTCGGTCGTGGTAATTGGATCAGAAGTGGCTGCGATCGCGACCTTTTGACCATTTGCCAACGTTAGTTCTGATGCTGTGAACTGTGCCGCCCCTTGAGCGACGGTTAGCTGACCTGCAACTTGGCTACCTGCTGGAATCAAAACTGTTCCATCGGAGGTGACGATGTTTTGAGCAACCGTCAAGGTAATCGGAGTGGGTTGGGGTTCGTTTTGAGCCAGGAGGATTTTGTCAGCGCGATCGTAGCGTAACGGAATCGCGGTTCCTGCTGGAATATTGACCGCTTGAGGTTGAGCTACCCCAACAATATAAGGGGATTGAATTGCAGTAAGTTGCCCAGTGCTGACCAGCGCTTGGTAGATAAATGCAGCAACATCAGCACGGGTTGTGGTTTGATTCGGGTTAAGGAAACGGACATCCGGATAGTTCACCACGATGCGGCGTTCGGTTGCAGCAGCGATGCTGTTACGAGCGTAGTCGGGGATGCTAGAAGCGTCTGAGTAGGACTGAAGTAGGCTGTCCACAGGTTGAGTAGCAGCATACTTCAGACCGTTCGACAGTGAAACCAAAGCTTGTGCACGGGGAATGTTGTCATTCGGGCGGAATGTTCCACCGGGGAAGCCTGCCAAAAATCCAGTTGCATAGGCATTTTGAATCGCTTGAAGTCCCCAGTAGTTGCTCGGAACATCTGAGAAATTAATTGGATTATTGACGGTAGGGGCATTTGGAAATGCTTTGAGAAGCAAGGCGGCAAATTGAGCGCGGGTGACGGGATCGTTCGGGCGGTATGTACCGTCAGGAAATCCGGCAATAATGTTACGAGAAGCGAGTGCTTGAATAAATGGAGAAGCCCAGTTATCTGCGGCGACATCCGAGAAAGTCGCTTGTGCGGAAGCGGGTGCGATCATGATCATTGGAGCCGCTGCACCTGCGATCGTTCCCAGTGCCAAAGTCAAAGCCAAACCAGATTTTACAGTGCTATACATAGGTAGCTGTTCCCAAGTTGAGAGAGTGTTTTCTTGTTAGTTCAATAGATGTTTGAGTGGATCAAAATGTTCCTGCATCCTGCTAGAGAAATATATTGATAATCTCTATTTTTCTTGTTTGAAGAGCAGTTGTTTCACTCAGCTATCTATCCTTTATATCAGTTTATGACCGCCTGGTTCCCGAAGAAGTTTCTAAACGGAGGACACTTTTCAAACTGGTTGAAGAAATTCGATTTTCTGCCGCTCTAACGCCTTATTTTTCAGGTACGATCGAAAGCAATTTTAGAGAGGATCGATCGTGTCTGAACTGCCCCGCTACGAGTCGAAATCCGTGCGAGAAGCAGGGAAGCAGTTTTATTTGGATGCGGGCGGCGATCGTATTCCCAGCGTTACGACCATTTTGAATGCGACCAAGCCCCGCGAAGATCGAGAGCGATTATTCAACTGGCAGCAGCGAATCGGCGCAGAGCAAGCCGCAGAAATTACTAAAACCGCAAGTCGTCGCGGAACTGGAACCCATCGCTATATTCAAAAATATCTTCAAGGGCAAAAGGTCGAGTGTCCAGAGTCGATTCGTCCCTATTGGGAAAGTGTGGAACCTGTTCTAAAGGCAGTGGAGCAAGTGCGACTGGTTGAAGGCGTGGTGATTCATGATCAACTCGGTTACGCCGGAGTCGTGGATTGTGTTGCGAGTTACGAAGGCGTGCCCTGCATTTGTGAGTGGAAGACAAGCGATCGACCGAAGCAAACCGTCGATCGCCTGTACGATTATCCACTCCAAGTCGTAGCGTATTGCGGAGCAGCGAACCAGCTATATCGAGACTATAACCTGAACCTGCGCCATGCCTTACTGGTCGTTGCAATTCCGGAAACGCCAGCGGAGATTTTTTGGTTTGAGCCAAGCGCGATCGACGAATATTGGCAGCAGTGGGAAACGCGAGTCAAGCAGTATTGGCGGCGATTGGGATACTTTCGATAAGACGATAAGAGAGATGAGGCTCGACTTTTTCCGAGTCTAAGCTTTTTGGTCTGAGAGAATATCTTTTGATCATCTGCGATCGTTTGGTATTTTTGATCCAGGTCAATGTTTCAGGAGCAGCAAATGGTGATTCCCGCAACTTGTTATCCAGGAATTGCGGCAGGAATGGCAGCTTTGCAGATGTTTTATAACGGGGGAACGGGGCTGTGGGAGCAGGCGAACTGGTGGAATGCGGCGAATGCACTAGAAGCGACGATCGAGTATTCGCGGTTGACCGATTCAGTTACGTATCGCGGCGATATTTTTAATACATTTTATCAAAAGCCGAGGTATGCGAATTTTATCAATCCCTGGTTTCGAGATGACGATGGCTGGTGGGCGATCGCCTGGATCAAAGCTTACGATCTGACAGGCGAAAAGAAATACTTAGATCAAGCAAAATTTATATTTTGGGATATGACCACGGGATGGGATCAGGTTTGCAGCGGGGGGCTTTATTGGCACAAGCGAGAATTAAACTATAAAAACGCAATTACCAATGGATTGCTGCTTTCAGTTGCAGCAAAATTGAATCTTCGAGAACCAAACGATCAACGCTATTTAGAATGGGCGCAAAAGATTTGGAAATGGTATCAGCAAAGCGGAATGATTAATGCTGACAACTTGGTGAATGATGGTTTAGATAGCAAGTGTCGTAATCATGGAAAAACGACTTGGACATACAATCAGGGCGTTTTGATGGGTGGATTGGTGAATTTATATCAAGCAACAAAAGATCCAAAATTATTGCAGCAAGCGGAAGCGATCGCAGAAGCTTCGATCGTTAAGCTCACCCGCAACGGCATTTTGCGCGAATCTTGCGAAGATAAAAATGATTGCGGCAACGACGGAGCGCAGTTCAAAGGAATTTTGATGCGAAATTTGGTGGACTTATATCAAGTGAGTCCAAAGCCAATCTATCGAGCATTTATCGAAAAAAATGCGGCATCTATTTGGGCAAATCGCAATGAACAAAATCAGTTTGGTTTAGATTGGGCAGGGAGCGTTGATCAAGCGGATGCAATTCGACAAACCAGCGCGATCGATGCGTTAAATGCTGCGATCGCACTCTCAACCATAACCCCGCATCCACCCAAATCCGTCCCGCTGAATTCCCTCGCAGAAAACGCTGCGATTCAGTTTGAAGCGGCGATTGGGTGTTCCGGTCGATACGATTTGATATTTCGATATGCGTCGCCCGAAAATGCGGCGAGATATATTTATGTGAATGGGAAAAGCTTAGTCGATCGACAATCTTTTCCCGCAACTGGAAACAGCCACAACTGGCAACAAATCAAAATCAAAGACGTTTGGCTGAATGCGGGTGATAATTCGATTTCTGTGATTTTCAATTCAGGGAAAGGCAGCGAAAATTCTCTAGTTTTAGACACTTTATCGATCGAGCTTTCACGAAATCTAAAATGATTAATACCTTTAAACAACGGTTGAAACAGATTCGATCGCGCGTTGCACTCAGCCTTTACGATGCTGATCTGATCGAGCAGCGCATGACGGATTGGGCACAGTTACAGCACTATGATCAAGCGAATGCTGAATTGAGTTCGGATCTCGATCGCGTTGTGTTTTTTGGTGATTCGATTACGGAGGGTTGGGATTTGTCAACCTACTTCTCAAATCGGTCTTATATTAATCGCGGAATTTGTGGACAGACGACACCACAAATGCTAATTCGATTTCGCCCTGATGTCATCGCGCTTCATCCCAAAATCGCTGTCTTTTTAGCTGGAACGAATGATATCGCGGGCAACACAGGAAAAATGAGCCTCGCGCAAACCCAAGATAATTTCAGGTCGATCGCGGAGCTTGCCAAATACAACCAAATCAAAATGATTTTCGCTTCTGTGCTGCCAGTCAGTGAAGCTCGATCGATCACGCGCTCTTCGACCAAAATTCAAGCGCTAAACAATTGGATCAAGCAATATTGTGCAAAAAAAGATCACGGCTATTTGGACTATTACAGCCAAATGGTAGACGATCGGGGTTTCCTGCCATCTCATCTTTCTGACGATGGGTTACACCCGAACGCAGCAGGTTACGCAATCATGACCCCACTTACGGAAGCCGCAATTCACACCATCCTATGAACTGGATAGAAATAAGTTTAGAAGCGACTGAAGAAGCGATCGATTGGATTCGCTCTCTGTTAGCCACGATCGATTACAACGGCGATTTGCAGATTGAACGATCGAAATCACGTTGGGCATTTCAAGTTCGATTCTATTTACCGATTTGCGATCGCGCAAAAGTAAACCAAATCGAAACAGCATTGTCATCGCTGCATCGAACCGGAATGACAACCGAATTAGAAATCTCGATCGTTGAGCAGAAGTTAGATCCGACGATCGCAGTTTATCGAGTCAGCGATCGATTTGTGATTGCAAACGAAAATTATCCCGTTCAGCCGAATGAGATTGTTTTAAACATTCAGGAAAGTCTCGCATTCGGCAGCGGTTTTCATCCTGCTACAATCCTGAGTTTGCGATTGATCGAACGCCACGTTAAGCCAAATTTAGAGGTTTTAGATCTTGGCTGCGGTTCAGGAATTTTGAGTATTGCGATGGCAAAATTGGCAGCGCAAGTTCATGCGATCGACAACGACGTGATCGCAGTTGAAGCCACAAAACGCGCCGTTCTCGAAAATTCGGTCTGTGCCCAGATCGATCGCGCCAGTTTAGGGAAAGGGAGCGAATTAGGACATTGGATGGGTAAAGAAACAGGAGAAACACGATCGATCGAACCCAATCAAAACTTTGATTTGATCACTGCAAATGTCTTTGCTCGAATCATTCTTGATCTGAGCAACGATCTAAAAAAGGCACTTCGTCCCAGGGGAAAGCTAATCCTAGCGGGATTTACGATCGAATACGAAATGGAATTAACCGAAACACTAATTCCATTAGGATTTGACTTGATCGATCGAGAACAAACCGGAGATTGGATCGCGATCGTGTATCAACTCAAACCGCTTCAGGACTGACCTCAACCTCCGGAGGCGCTTCGATCTCAGGCAGTTTTTCCAGCGTCAATCGCGTTTGATTTGAGCCACCGAGAACCTTAAGTAACTTCGGTT
>DATJEM010000175.1:0-7987 GCA_035496615.1 Leptolyngbya sp. | reverse complement strand
TCAGTTGGACTGCGACTTGTTTAACGCGGCGATCGGACTCCTGAAAATTGGCAACTAGCTTGGTTAAATTTCCCTCTAGGGTATTCCATTTGAACTCTTGAATGTTCAAATCCCAGTGCAGTTGCTGAGAAAACTTTCGATACTGCTGAGTGATGAGTGATTCTGATTCTAGTTCTGCAAATCCATGAACATGAATTAACTTCATCGGGATTCTTCTGTTGAGCAAATTACAGTCTCCAGAGTGCCCAGATGGAGTGTGAGACCTTTTGGCAAGCGGACGATTTCCGAAGAAAAAGCGGCTCTCTAAGAGAACCGCTTCAAACAAGGGGTTTTTGGCTTTCTATCGAACTTGACCGTGAGCCGCTGTCATGTCGATCGGCTTAAGGAAATAGAGCTTCGAGAGTTGAACGACATTCGAGAAGTAGTAAGGCACTTTCTTCAAGGTTTTGACGAACTTCGATGCGGTGGTGCGATCGATCGCTCTTAAGTTCTCGTTGTTGCTCACACACTTTTCTAAGCGTGGGTAGAACTCAGGGTGCTTCACATCAAGGATGAGCGGGAACACCCGACCAGCAGTTTCGTTGGTTTTCTCGATCACGGTGTACTCAAACTCGCGGGTATTGAGACCGATCGCTTCATAAAATTCGGTGCGCTGAATGTCGTTTAAGAACATGGTTGCAAACACCGACAGCAAGAAGAATCGACACCAAAGTTTTGCTTTCCAATCGTTGAGAAACTGTGGCTGTGTCCGCATCAAGGCATCGAAAAAGTCGCCGTGGCGATTTTCATCCTGACACCAGTTATCAAAGAATTTGAAAATCGGATAGAGCCGATCTTCAGGATGAGCATTGAGGTGATGGAAGATAGTGATGTAACGCCAGTAGCCGATCTTCTCAGAAAGATAGGTGGCATAAAAGATGAACTTCGGCTTGAAAAAGGTGTACTTCCGGCTCTTGGTAAGGAAACCCAAATCAAGCGATAAGTTGAAGTCGGATAGGGCTTTGTTCAAAAAGCCAGCGTGCCGAGCTTCATCGCGGGACATCAGGGCGAAGCCTTCAGCCAGGAGCGGATTGCGGTCTTTCAGCTTGCGGGATAGTTCTTTGTAGAGCAGAAAGCCTGAGAATTCGGCGGTGCAAGAGCGCTCTAGGAATTCGACGAAGACCTTGCGAGTGTTGCCGTCAATGTGATCCCAGGATTGCTCGAAGTCAGCATCGCGCACGAAATGATGGCGGTTGTAGTCGTTCCGCAGTTCGGCAACGAGCGCCTCAAACTCCTCCTCGTTGACGGAGAGATCCATCTGCGCCATCTCATCAAAGTCGGTGGTGTAAAAGCGCGGAGTCAGAATGGTTTCTTTCGCTGGAACCTTGATTCCGGGGCGCAGTTCTTCAAAGCCTGGTTTTTTTAGAGAATCTACCATGAGTTTTACGATCGCGCAGTGGGTCTAAGTGGGCGATGTGGAAGCGGCGAACCGTTTCACCATTGGCATTCCACAAGTTAATACGCCTTTAGTTTACCAAGCTTCCTGCAACGCTTTTCGACAGTTGTATTAAGAGTTGCAACAGGTCTTTACAATTGTTAAGCCCAACCTCGGAGTTGATAAATCAAAATGCCGATGTATTCTTTCATGGCGCGAGTGGTGCGACGGATTTGATCGGCATCGGGGAGCGTGTCAAGAATTTTCGCTTCTAACGTTGAGGGTCGATCGAAGGTTGAACTATAGTCAGTCGGAGCCGCGATCGCATCAATTCCCAGCTTTTTGAAAATCATCATTGATCGCGGCATGTGCATTGCGGAAGTCACCAGTAAAATTTTCCGAATGTTCTGCGCCTTCATAATCTCTAGAGAATTGACGGCATTTTCGCGAGTATTGAGCGAGTTCGGTTCGAGCAGCATTGCCGATCGCGGAACGCCCATCGTTTCCATCAAAACCGCCATGTCTTCCGCTTCCGAGGAACTACTCGGTCGCCAATCAATTCGCCCCCCGCTCAAGATTAATTTGGGTGCCTTTTGAGCGCGATACAGTTTTGCTCCGTAGAGAACGCGATCGCCTTCTTCTTTGATCTCAATCCAGGGGCGCGGCGGCAGCGGGGATTCAGTTGCACCACCCAAAACAACGATCGCGTCTGCGGTTGGAAGATCGCCTTGAGTAATGTATTGAAACTCTAAAGATTCCACGATCGCATTACTCACCCACGCACTCGAACTCAGCAACAAGATCAACAGCGTCAGCATCACTGGAATCAATGCCAAACGCGATCGTTTCTTCCAAATCAGAATCAGCGTCAAAATTAACAACAAACAACTTAATCCCAGCGGATAGAGAAAGAGCGGCAGCAATTTAGAGAGAAATAAAAACATGAGAATGGGATCGATTGCGGAAGTATTCTATCTGAATCGATCGCGTTGCGTTAAGCGGATATTTTGAACGGATTCAAGCCCGCTACGATCGTTCCAATCTCGCCCTGAGCGGCTTACCTTTCAAACATCCTCCTCAACTTGATCTATTTGAAATTGGCATCGTTTAGCCAGACGATTGAATGGCGTTCGGGCGCTCCAATCTTTCTCAACTTCTGCGATCAAACCGACATTCAAAAAATCAGATAGGAAATCAGCAATGCCAGAAATAGCTTAGGAATTGGCTTTTAGCATTGGGATAAAGTCGAGCTAAAATCACAGACAAAACACAATCTAGATAATCAGTCTAGATAATCGGTAATGATGCGATTTTTTCTCTCAAGTGGAGCGATTCTGGCGGGACTTTCAGTAGCGAGCGGCGCATTTGCTACTCATGCTTTAAAAGCGAAGTTAGACGATCGCGCGCTGGCAATTTTCGAGACGGGAGCGCGGTATCAAATGTATCACGCGATCGCATTAATTTTGGTCAGTCTTTTAATCAGTCGCGCCGAATTCGGAGAATCGCTCTTAACCGCCTCCGGAGCAGCCTTCATTGTTGGAATCGTGCTGTTTTCTGGGAGCCTTTATGCGTTGTCGCTCACAGGCGTGAAGGGGTGGGGTGCAGTCGCGCCGCTCGGTGGAACGGCATTAATGATTGGCTGGGCGTGTTTGGCGATCGCAGCGGTTCGATGGAAGCCATAATCTAAAGTTTTGTGTCACTATGCAGAAAGTTCGATCGCTAAACTTTTATGTGTCGCTTACTCGGTTATTTGGGGCAACCCGTTTTGCTCGATCGCTTAATTTCTCAATCTGACCATTCTCTAGTGGCACAAAGCTATCAACCGCAAGAGATGACCGCCGGATTGCTCAATGCGGACGGCTTTGGAGTCGGTTGGTACGATTCAGCGCGAGGAACAGAGCCGTTTTCTTACCGCAATACCTTGCCGATTTGGAACGATGCAAATCTGCAAAGCTTGAGTCGGTACATTCGATCGAACTGTGTACTCGCGAATGTTCGGAGTGCATCGGCTGGACTTGCAACCGATCTCAGTAACTGTCAGCCGTTTCAGTACGCTTCGATGATGGGAATTCACAACGGATTGATTCAAGACTTTCGGAAAACGCTGTATCGTCCAATTCGAGAGCGTTTGAGTGATTTGGCTTATCAATTCATTCAAGGGCTGACGGATTCAGAGCATCTGTTTGCCATGACGATCGACGAACTCGAAACCAGCGCAAATCTGACCGAAGCGCTACACCGTACCTTGAAGGTGCTAACGGAACTAGCGGAAGAACAGCAGGTTGCGTTTTCTGCCAATCTGATTTTGAGTGATGGATATCAGTTGGTAGCGTCTCGGTATGCTCAGAGAACCTCAACCCCAACCCTTTATTATTTGCAAAATGATTCAGCAGTTGAGCGATCGACGTTCATCGCGTCCGAGCCAACTTTTGCTGGAGATTGGCAAGCCTTACCAGAGCGCTGTTTACTGACTGTTGATCATGACTCTAAGCTTGATATCACCCCTATCTAAAACGCTAGCTGAAACAATGCAGCAGTGTCGATCGCGCACTTTGAATTTGGTTCGATCGCTCGACTACGAAACGTTTTGCACCCAAGCGCACCCCGATTTCAGTCCGATCGGCTGGCACTTCGGGCATATTGCCTACACCGAAGCGCTTTGGATTTTGCAGCGATGTGCAGGTTATCCGCCCGTGATGCCTGAATATGCTCGATTGTTTGCTCAAGATGGATTGCCGAAACGAGATCGCGTGAAGCTACCCGCAATCGAAACGGTGATCGAGTACTTGGACAGTGTGCGATCGAAGGTTTTGAATTACCTAGCGATCGCGCCGCTCGACCAGCAAGAACGCTTATGGAAATGGTTACTACAGCATGAATGCCAGCACGCAGAAACCATTTCGATCGTGCTTGCACTGTTAAATCAGCCGCCCAACTTCAAAAGGGTAGACGCTCAAGAAACCGGAATGCGCTTGATTCCAGCAGGTTCGTTCATTCAAGGGAGTAACGCGATCGAAGCTCAAGACAATGAGCAACCTCAACACGAAGTCTATCTAGAAGACTATTGGATCGATCGCAATCCAGTGAGTGGTGCAGAATATCGATCGTTTATGCAATCTGGGGGCTACCAAAATTCACGATGGTGGACGGCAGCAGGTTGGGAATGGGTGCAAGCCAATCAAATCGAAGCACCTCGATATTGGAGCGAAAATCATCCCGTGTCTGGGGTGAGTTGGTATGAAGCGGATGCTTATGCTCGATTTGTAGGAAAGCGACTTCCGACCGAAGCAGAATGGGAAAAAGCCGCTGCCTATCAAAATATGCTGGGCGAAGTTTGGCAATGGACAGCCACTTGGTTTGAGGGCTATCCCCATTTTGAGAGCTATCCCTACCCTGGATATTCCCAAATCTACTTCGATCGGGCGCATCGCGTCCTCAAAGGGGGAAGCGGGGCAACGTTCTCGTGGTCGGTGCGAAACTCATTCCGAAACTGGTATTATCCGCACGTTAGAGAAATCTTTTCAGGATTTCGCTGTATGTCTACTTCTGGCGTTTCTGCTGGTGTAAGGAGCTAGTGTCTGTGTCTCAAAATCTTGATTACGCTCTGCACGATCGCGTTCATCTAATTTATTTGGTCGATCGATCCACTCCCTCCGACGATGAATTACATCCCGGTAGCGATGTGGTTCTCGGACTCAGCCAAACTCCAAAAACATTACCGCCGCGCTATTTTTACGACGATCGCGGCTCTCAACTGTTTGAACAAATTACCGCAGTGCCTGAGTACTATCTAACTCGCACTGAAACCGCGATTTTGCAGTCTTGCGCTGCCGAAATTGCCCAAATTACCGGAGCTTGCGAACTGATCGAACTGGGTAGCGGCAACTCCACAAAGACTCGAATTCTCTTAGATGCGTATCGATCGATGAGCGATTCATTGGTTTATTGCCCGATCGATATCAGCGCTGGAATTCTCGAAAGTAGTGCCCATCGTCTATTAAAGGACTACCCAAACTTAGAAGTATATGGACTCGTTGGAACGTATGAGCTAGCACTAGAAAAATTGCCAAAACCGCGACTTCCTAGCCGCATGATCGGGTTTATCGGCAGTACGCTCGGCAACTTAAATTCAGCAGAATGCGATCTCTTTTTGGAGCAAATCACGCATGCACTCCAGCCGAAAGAATATTTTCTCTTAGGAATCGATTTGCACAAATCGGCAGAAAAACTCGAAGCCGCCTACAACGATCGACAAGGCATCACCGCAGCATTCAATCTCAATATGTTGCGGCATCTGAATCAGCGATTTCAGGGCAACTTTGATTTGGCGCAATTTCAGCACACTGCAATCTACAACGAACACGATCGACAAATTGAAATGCACTTGCGGAGTCTGCGATCGCAAACGGTTGATCTCAAAGCTCTAAATCTCACGGTCGAATTTGCCGCAGGTGAAACCATTTTGAGCGAAATCTCTCGCAAATTTGACCTAGACCAAATGAAGCGGCTACTCGCTGCAAAGGGTTTGGACTGCGTTCAGACTTGGACAGATCCCAATCAAGCGTTTGCCGTTTTACTCTCTCAACGCGCCTAGAAGGTCGATCGCGCAAGGAGTGATCGCGCAGTGGGCATTCTGAATCTGTTCAACCTTGAGCGATCGAATCCTTAAATTTGCGAGAAAATGTCCATTTTCCCCAAAATCTCTATAAACTGAGGTGGACAAATGGGAAGATCTGACCTTGAATAGTAGAGGAATTACGGAATAGCAGAGCGACGGTCTATTGGTAAAGTTCAAGCTATTGGTAAAGTTCAAGCGATTGGAAGGTTCAAATATCCTGGATTGAGTCACAATAGGCTGAACATTATAGGCTGAATATTATAGGAAGTCGTGGTAAGTGTTGCAATCCAGTATGAAAAGGTGAAGGGGAGATGAGTGAAACGACATCGTTTTTAGGAGGGGCAGCACTCGCGGGACTCGCGGCTGTCGTTTTGTTAAAGGGAGGAGTCAGCGCAAATCCGCCCATGTTCTCACCGTCCCAACCTTTACCGAACTATGGCTACCCCAATGTTACGCCCGGTGCGCCTGTGGCGGCGATCCCCCCGACTACGACAGGAACGATCGACACCGAAAAACAGCGGATCGAAACTGAGCAGATGAAAGCTTTGCTTGAGCAGCAGCGTATCCAAACGGATCAACTCAAGACTCAACTCCAAAGTCAGCAAGCGCTAATTGATACCTTAAACGCTCAGAGCAAAGCTGGGCTGTCAGTGCCGCCTAAACCGACCAATCCGGGTTCTGCGATCGAGAACAACCCCGTTTTCTCCAATCTAATCTGGATGCTGGGCGGTGTCATTCTCACGTTTGGCGGCGGGATTGCTCTGGTGGGGATGTTTGTGCTATTTGCCAAACAGCAGCGACCCTCTCGCACGATCGAAGTCGTTCACGATGAATATCCAGGATACATCTCGAATCGTCGCAGAACTCAAGCGCTTCCTGTGCGCCGAATCAAACGAGTTGAGGCCGAAGAAATCGATTAGCGATATCGATTAGCGATAAAGTGTGAAGTGGCTTTCTGCAACTCCATCCGATGATTAAAACAATTCGAGCAAGCTGGTACCCGATACAGCGGCACTCAACGCCCTATCTGTTTCTGTTGCCAGCGTTGATCGTGTTAGGAATTACAGTTTTTTATCCCGCGCTGCAAGCGTTTTATCTTAGCTTCACTCGCTATGATTTGATTGGAGAACCGCAGTGGATTGGGTGGGAGAATTTTCAGCGGTTGGCAAAGGATCAGGTTTTTTGGCAGACGTTACGCAATACAGTTTTGTATTTGGTCTGTGTCGTGCCAGTTTTAGCGATCGCACCTTTATTTCTTGCCATTCTTGTCAATCAAAAACTCAGAGGCATCCGCTGGTTTCGAGTGGCATACTATACTCCGGTAATCATTTCAATGGTGGTCGCTGGAATCGCTTGGAAATGGCTGTACTCAGATAATGGATTATTGAATCAATTTCTACGATCGCTCGGCTTTTCAGGTGTTCCGTGGCTCACTGATCCAAAGTTCGCGCTGTTTAGCGTGATGGCGGTGACGATTTGGAAAGGGCTAGGTTACTACATGGTGATCTATCTCGCTGGGCTGCAATCGATTCCAGCGGAACTATATGAAGCGGCAGCGATCGATGGTTCAGATGGAATTCGCAAACATTGGGATGTGACTGTGCCTTTGATGCAGCCTTATTTAGTGTTAGTCGCGGTCATTTCAGCGATTTCAGCGACGAAAGTGTTTGAAGAAATTTTTATCATGACGCAGGGTGGACCGCTGAATAGTTCCAAAACGCTCGTGTTCTACATCTACGAACAGGCATTTGCCAAGCTAGAAATTAGCTATGCCTGCACGATCGGGTTAGTCATGTTCTTGATGATTTTGGCGCTGTCGATCGTTCGGCTAGGTGTCCAGAGAATGACAGGCACAGAAAGCCTTTAATGTTCAAATCAATAGACGCGATCGTCGTTCTCGTAAACCATTCAGCGATTCGAGAGTGAAGCTGCCGCAACTTTGTTACTGGACTCTT
>DATJEM010000174.1:0-4459 GCA_035496615.1 Leptolyngbya sp. | reverse complement strand
GCTTCACAAAACCAGTAATATTATCGTAATTCAGTATATTTTCAGAGAAGATCCTACGTTCTGTAATTTGTAATACGCTCCGGAATACTAATTTTGATGTTGAAATGTAATGTAGACCGCCCCCGCAAAAGGTCGATATTTCAACTTCAATCGATCGCATTCATACATCAGAGAAAAGCTGAATCTAGCGCCTTTTCGTAAAGCAGCGTAAAGACGATTGTTTTCTGGGAAACCTAGAACCAGCCCCCCTAAATTCATCGACTCCGAAAGTTCAGCCCAGAACTTACAGAACTCTTCTCCTGAATCCGATCGCAGAACTTTCTTTCTGCAAAATGCGACCCCCCTAGTGCATCCAAATATCGAACAGGTTCGAGTCATCTGTGACTTCTGAACACTTAGTGGCTGAACTTCAACACCGCGACCACTGCCGTTTGGGTTCACTAAGCTATGCGCGTTTTGATCTATTCTTACAACTATCATCCAGAGCCGATTGGCATTGCGCCTTTGATGACCGAGCTTGCAGAAGGGTTAGCTAGAAGAGGGCATCAAGTTAGAGTCGTTACCGGAATGCCAAACTATCCGCAACGTCAGATTTATGAAGGCTATCGAGGCAAGCTTTATGCGACTGAAGAGCGCAACGGCGTAACCATTCAGCGAAGCTATATGTGGGTCAAACCTAAGCCAAGTTTGCTCGATCGGGTGCTACTAGATAGCAGTTTCGTTGTGACTAGCTTTTTTCAAGCACTTCGAGGATGGCGACCTGATGTCATTCTCCTGACTGTTCCACCGCTTCCGGTTTGTGTTCCGGCGGCTGTTTTAAGCTGGTTGCACAACTGTCCGATCGTGCTGAACGTGCAAGATATTTTGCCAGAAGCAGCGGTACACGTTGGATTGCTGAAAAATAAGACCATGATTCGAGTCTTTGAAGCGTTAGAGGTATTTGCTTACCGCACAGCCCATACAATCAGCGTGATTGCCGATGGATTTGTGGAGAACCTAGAAGGCAAAGGTGTTCCCTCTAGCAAGCTAACTTGTATTCCAAATTGGGTCGATACAAAATTCATTCGTCCGATGCCGAAAGAGAACAATGCGTTTCGGATTGAGCATGGGCTAGATGGGAAGTTTGTGATTCTGTATGCTGGGAATATTGCGCTGACTCAAGGCTTAGAAACCGTGATCGAAACGGCGGCAAAATTGCGACATATTCCAGAGATTGCGTTTGCGATCGTCGGAGAGCCGAAAGCGATCGAGAAGCTCAAGCAGCACTGTGAAACGCTTGAAGTCAATAATGTGAAGTTACTGCCCTTTCAACCGCGAGAAAAGCTGCCTGAAATGTTAGCAGCGGCAGATGTAGGACTGATTGTGCAAAAGCGGAATGTCGTTTCGTTTAATATGCCGTCGAAAACTCAGGTTCTACTCGCGAGTGGACGGGCGGTGATCGCGTCGGTTCCGAGTACGGGAAGTGCCGCGAAAGCGATCGAGAAAAGTCGCGGTGGCGTGGTGGTTGAGCCAGAAAATCCAGCAGCGTTGGCAGATCAGATCTTAGAACTTTATCGCAACCCTGAATTGGCGGCTCGGCTCGGAGAGCAAGGGCGGAAATATGCGATCGAGCGCTATTCATTCGAGCAGGCATTAACGCAATACGAAGCGTTGTTTGAGAAAGTGGTACAGACTCCAGCCGTCAAGTCTGCCTATCGATGGAGCGTAGACAAGCCGAGTAGCTAAGTGAATGTCGGGAGTAGATCGATTCGGAGTCTAAATGGCTCCGATTTTTTTGATCAGATGGGCATACTGTGGCTGATATGCCTGAGCGTATCTTGCTCTTTTTGTACTCAGATGATGATTTCTAAACTCCCCGTTTCGGTTCTCATTCCTGCCCGTAACGAAGAAGCCAATTTGCCTGCCTGTCTTGAAAGTGTTGCAAGAGCCGATGAAGTCTTTGTGGTGGATTCGCAAAGCTGCGATCGCTCGGTTGAAATTGCAGGAGCTTATGGGGCAACGGTGGTGCAGTTTCACTTTAATGGACGCTGGCCCAAAAAGAAAAACTGGTCGCTGGAAACCTTGCCGTTTCGCAATCCGTGGGTATTGATTGTTGATTGCGATGAGCGAATTACACCCGAACTTTGGGATGAAATCGAAACCGCCATTCAGAATCCGGAGTTTGAGGGCTATTATCTCAATCGTCGGGTGTTCTTTCTGGGGCAGTGGATTCGGTACGGCGGGAAGTACCCGGACTGGAATCTGAGATTGTTTCAACATGCTCAGGGTCGCTACGAAAATCTCAGCACCGAAGCAATCCGCAATACAGGCGATAACGAAGTTCATGAACACGTTGTTCTATCTGGGAAAGTGGGCTATCTCAAAAACGATATGTTGCACATCGATTTCAAAGATCTGTATCACTGGTTAGAGCGTCACAATCGGTATTCAAATTGGGAAGCGCAAGTTTATTTGAATTTGCTAATGGGCAAGGATGAGAACGGAACGATCGGGGCAAATTTGTTCGGTGATTCTGTCCAACGTAAGCGATTTTTGAAGCGGATTTGGGTGAGATTGCCGTTTAAACCGACGCTGCGATTTCTCTTATCTTATGTGTTTCGGTTGGGATTTCTAGATGGCAGAGCAGGCTACATTTACGCGCGGTTGCTGAGTCAGTATGAGTTTCAAATTGGGGTGAAATTGTTTGAACTCCGGCAGTTTGGCGGCACGTTGAATACTCCGCGTCCAGTGATTCAACCGATCGTGCAGCCAGAGTCATGACCCAAATCAGAAATTCTTCGATCGATGTCGATGCGCCTTCGCTGGTCGATTTGAGTCAATATGATCAGTCCTGGTTCGATCGGGGTCGTCCAGGCTGGTATGTTCTATTCTGGTGGCTGGTGCAAGCGATCGTCTTTCCGATTACGCCTCAGCCGCTTCATTCGATGCGATGTATGGTTCTGCGATTATTCGGGGCAAAAATTGGCAAAGGTGTGCTGATTCGTCCGACAGCGCGATTTACTTACCCCTGGAAGGTCGAAATCGGCGATCGCAGTTGGATTGGTGATGATGTCGTGTTTTATAGTCTCGATCGCATCTCGATTGGTTCGCACTGCGTGATTTCTCAGAAGACTTATCTTTGTACAGGCAGCCACGATTTAAGCGATCGAGCTTTTGGTTTAGCAACGCAAGCGATCGAGGTGGGTCATGGAGCTTGGATCGCGACGGATTGTTTTATTGCTCCGGGTGTGCAAATTGGCTCGAATGCGGTGATTGGGGCACGGAGTACGGTGCTGAAATCGATGCCAGCGCAGTGGATTTGCTGGGGTTCGCCTTGTCGAACGCGCTATTTACGGGAAATGCAGGCAGAGCGATCGTAAAACTTGACAGAGTGTGACAGAAAGCAAAGATTTTCCCATCTCTCAGTGTCGTCATCAAAATCAGGCAGTTTTCGCCCCTTGCGGGGTAATGAATTACACATGAACTCAGAACCTTGTGCTGATTGGCTTAAACTCGGTTCAGCAGGTTTCCCTCGGTTTAGCGCAGAAATCAATTTTCGGGCAGAATCGAGCCGAAGCGAAACGACTTTTTCTCCTCTTAAAACCTTCTCTCAGGGAAGGCTATTTGATCGAATTTCACCTTATCGATTCAAGGATTCTCGCAGGCGACTGGTTTCTAGGTGGGTATCGTTCGTCAAAACGCCGTCTTCTAAATAGGTAATGTGATCTGCCACATCTGTAATTCGAGGGTCGTGAGTCACAATTAACACCGTTCTTCCTTTCTCCTTTGCCAGGGTTCTTAGCAGATCAATTACCGCATGACCGTTGTGAGAATCAAGAGCGGCGGTCGGTTCGTCTGCCATGATAAACGCTGGATTGCCCGCGAGGGCACGAGCGATCGCGATGCGCTGTTTTTGTCCACCGGAGAGATCTTGAGGACGCTGCTTGGCTCGATCAGCCAGCCCAACTTGGTCAAGCAGATCCATTGCTTGTTCACGCGCTCCTGCTCCCCGAATCCCCTTGAGGTTTAGGACAACTTCAATATTCTCGATCGCGCTCAATGCCGGAAATAAGTTGAAGCCCTGAAAGATGAAACCAATATTTTCTAAACGGAATCGGGCTAGTTTGGCGCTCGACAGCTTTGTAATTTCTTGACCGAGCAGCCGAACGCTTCCTGCTGTCGGGGTAAGAATTCCCGCTAAGATCGAAAGTAGGGTTGTTTTGCCTGATCCCGAAGGTCCCATCAAAAGCTGGATGTCACCATACTTCATCGAAAAATCAACCTGCTGTAGCACTGGATAGCGCTCTTTGCCAGCTTTGTACACCATTTCTACCCCACAGGCAGAGATCGCCCTGTCTGCCCAATCCAAACTACTTGAGCAGGGTTCGAGTGCCCGGCTCTCAGTGCGAAACATTAAATCGATCGAGGTTGCAGTCATTCGTTTAACAGACGATAAGAAAACAGTTGATAAGGAGGGCGT
>DATJEM010000173.1:0-6568 GCA_035496615.1 Leptolyngbya sp. | reverse complement strand
TGCAAGCCGTCGTGCAGTTTGAACCCGCTTACAATGAGCGCAAAGCATTAGAGCGCCTCAAATCGCAAGCCTGGTCGATTGTCTTCGCCCCGCCCGGACTCGCCGCGATCGCGCTGACCCAATATCGGTACACTCCCCTGGCTCCGTTAGCAGGCGTAAGGAGCCTGAGATCGGTGCTGGTCGTTCAAAAAAATAGTCCTTATCAAACGCTAGACTCGCTCGCTGGCAAAACTCTAGCCGTTGGGCAACCGGGATCAGCCGTCGGCTACTATCTTCCCCTTTTCAACCTCTACGGATTAACTTTGGCAAGTTTAGCGATTTCAGCCACTCCGAAAGCAATTTTAGCAGCGATCGCCCAGGGAAAAGCCGACGTAGGGGCACTATCCCTGGAAGAGTTTAATACCTATAAAGCTGAAGTCAATCAGACTGACTTCCGGATTTTATTCACCGATACCCACACTGTTCCACCGGGACTCGTTTTAGTCAGTCCCAATGTTGAGCGGAACCTCCAAGAATCGATTCAAAAAGTTCTGAATGAGATGCCGTCAATGGTGGCTCAAGAAGCCGGATTTGTCCCCGGCGGCAAAATTCCAGACTATACTTACCTCATCTCTGTTGTGGAACGAGTCCGCGCTATTTTCCCCGCTGAAACTCCGGAGGGAGCCGCTTTACTGACTCAAAAGCCTGTGCGTCTGTTTAGAGATGGAGAACCCTCTTCTGAAACCTCAGCGAGTCCTAGAGCGACCCCATCGCCTAGCCCGTCCTCTACCCTTGAGCCTCGATCGCCGACGGATTCGCCGCCGATCGAAACGCCCACCCCCGCTGCTTCGCCCCCTAGCAATTGACCGGATTTTCTGCCCCCGTTCGATTTACTCAATCATCAGTTAAGGTTTTTAATCGCGATGCGTCCCCGTCGAAGCATTCTTGAACTTTTCTCCACGTTTCTGCAATTTGAAAACGATGCTGTAAGCGGCTGGCTCAGCGATGCCCGACTGCGGCGGAGTATGCAAGCCAACCTCGATCGATCTGAGCGACTTGAGCCGACAGAAGCTTTTTGGGCGCTGTACTGGCACAAACTCTGGCAAACAAAAGAAAGCCCCTTCGCTAGCGGGCATCTGGCAGCTTACCTACAAGAAGTCTGTTATTGGAGCGCCCAGAAGCTGACGCTTAATCTATCGAGCCGATCGTCCTTGTCAGATTTTTTTCAAACTGCGATCGCAAAGCTCGATCGCGTCTTAACAGGATTTAATCCCCAATACAGTTCGGGATTGAGAAGCTATGCCAGCCTAGCCTTTAGCAATGTTATTAAAGATACACTCCGCTTACGGCAAGAAGTCGATATCTGTACCGACTGGGCATTGCTGCACAAACTTAGTTGCAAACGTTTGGTCGAATCATTACAAAACTTTGGCTTTAATGCCACCACGATCGCATCCTATCGGCTGACTTGGGAATTATTCAAGCTCATCCATGCTCCCACCGACGGAAAAATTCGCAAATTGGGCAAACCCGATGCCGCGATATTGGCGGAGATCGCTCAGCAGTACAACCGCGATCGTATCGCAACGCTTGATCCGCTGTCTCCCCCGACAACACCTGCCTTAGTCGAGCAATGGTTGATCACCTGTGGCAAAGCAGCGCGATCGATGCTGTACCCGATGCTGGTTTCATCCGATGCCTCAAAATCGGGTCAAGAGAGCGGTGAGTTGTTAGACGACCTTGAGTTTACGTTTCAGGAATCATCGCTGATGAAGGTGATTGCCCAAGAAGAAGAAAAGAGCCGAGACGATCAGCGATCGCAGCTCAACGCGATTTTACTGCGATCGCTCGTCAAATTAGATCTGTCGTCCCAGCGGCTTTTGCAGCTTTATTACGGACAAGGACTGACTCAGCAAGATATTGCAAAACAATTAGAAATGAAACAGTACACGGTGTCGAGACGGCTCACCAGCCTGCGACAAGGGCTATTAGATAATTTAGCTGACTGGAGCCAAACGACTTTGCATAAACCGCTGGACTCGAACGTAGTGCATACCATGAGTACAATTTTGGAGGATTGGCTGAAACTGCATTACGCTCATCCAGACCTTCCTTCCTAAAGCGAGGCAAGTTCATGTTTTCTCCTGCGCCATCTATGATTGCTGGTATTCTTCAACTGCATCTGCCCATTCCTGAGACATCGATTGAGCGATTTTGGCAACAGCAGCCATCGCCCTTTTCTGCCAACGGAATCCGCTGGATGGCATCGCTCAATCAGATCTGCTTAGACGCTCTCTTGCCGTGGATTCAAGAAGTTCATGCTCCAAAGGCACGCGTTTGGAAAAATCCTGCTGCGTTGCCTGGAATTTGGGAAGTGGTCAACGGCTCCGCGATCGATTTTGACCATCAACGCTTGGTGATCATGCCGACGGCAGCGGCTGATTTTGACGAGTTGCGAGTGCCGCAGGAGTGGGCAGATTTGCCGAGTTGGGCAGGAGATTACTATGTATCCGTCTATGTCAATCCTGATGATCAAGAGATTCGGGTGCTGGGCTATGCAACTCATCTGATGCTGAAGCAACAGGGACACTATGATGTCTACGATCGCACCTATAGCCTAGAGTCTGACCGCCTGATCGGAGACTTTAACGTATTGTGGACGGCTCTTCGTCTTTGTGCGGGTGAAGTGCGACAGGCTACAATCGCTCCCTTACCTGCACTCTCGCAGGAACAGGCGGATTCCTTAACTGAACGCCTCGGTGTTGCTTCAGTTTTGGTTCCTCGATTGGCGGTGCCCTTTCAGCAGTGGGGTGCGTTACTAGAGCATGACGGCTGGCGACAGCGCTTATATCAGCGACGTTTGGGACTTGCTGATGCCTGGTCAGTCCAGCAGTGGCTGCAAACTGGAATTTCAGATCTCGCTCAGCAATTTGGTTGGGGCAGCATGGACTTGCAGCCCAACCTCGCCCGTGGCGCAAACGGTGCCGCTAGCGTGCTAGTCCGGCACCTGACGATCGCCGGAAAGCTCTATGAGTTTTGCATCTCTCAGCAAAGTCAGGAGGTGTGGCGATTTGCATTGCAAAGTGCCTCGATCGGCGGGCTGGTTCCAGGTGGATTTAAGCTGCGGTTGTTGACCGAGGATTTGATGCCATTTGAAAACAATGAAGACATAGCGAAGAGCGCGATCGAGCAGCTTTATCTTGAAGTTCGTCTGAGTCCTGGAGATACGTTGATTTGGGAAATTGAACCTTTGCCAGACGACTACGCGCGTGAGATCCTGCGGTTTTAAGGAGAGATTGCTGTTTCTATAGAACCGATTTGACGAGCATAAACTCTTTCCCAAGTAAGACGTTCTGATAGGTTATTCAGATTATTTTGAGGCGTGATGGAGCTCGATAGTTCTAGAAATCCTCGCACAGCCTAAAATTGCCTCGGCTCTGTCTGAACAATGCTGAAGCGGTCGATCGCTGAGTTCATCGGTCAAAACATTCACCTCGATCAACGGTTAACCACACGAATCAGGAGAAAACATGAAGCCGAAAACTGAAGTCGTCGTCATCACTGGAGCATCTGCCGGGATTGGACGAGCAACGGCTCAAGCATTTGCCAAAGAAGGCGCTTGTATTGGCTTAGTTGCCCGCAGTCGCGAAGGGTTAGAAGCTGCCAAAAAAGAAGTTGAGGCAATCGGGGGGCACGCATTAGTTCTGCCTACCGATGTTTCTGACCCAGAGCAAGTCGAAGCAGCGGCAGCCGCAGTTGAAGCAACATTTGGGTCGATCGATATTTGGGTGAATAATGCAATGGCATCGATTCTGTCCCCTTTTACAGAGATCGAACCAGACGATTTTCGTCGAGTGACGGAGGTGACTTATCTGGGCTATGTCTATGGCACAATGGCGGCGCTGAAACGGATGAAGCCCAGAAACCGGGGCACGATCGTTCAGGTTGGCTCGGCATTAGCTTATCGCTCGATTCCGCTACAAGCAGCCTACTGCGGAGCAAAATCGGCAATTCGAGGGTTTACCGACTCTATCCGGTGCGAACTCCTTCACGACAAGAGCGATGTTCACATCACGATGGTACAGATGCCTGCGGTCAACACGCCTCAGTTCGGCTGGATTCAAACTTCAATGCCGCATCAACCTCAGCCCGTTCCTCCCATTTTTCAGCCCGAAGTTGCTGCCGATGCGATCGTTTGGTCAGCCCATCACACCCGTCGAGAACTCTATGTGGGTGGATCAACCGTTGAAGCCATTCTCGGTAACAAAATTGCGCCCGGACTGGTCGATCTCTATCTGGCAAAAACGGGATACAGCGGTCAGCAAACCGATCAACCCATCGCCCCCGATCGCGCCAATAATTTGTGGGAACCTGTTCCTCACGGAAATTACCAGGCTCACGGTCAGTTTGACGATCGCGCCCAGGACGGCAGCTTAGAACTGTGGGCAGCGAAGAATCAGGATTGGATCACCTTAGCGGTTGGGGTCGGAGTCGCGGGAATTGCGATCGGCGCTCTACTAGGCACTTCCCAATCCAAGCCCTCTGCAAAAGAAGATGAAGTCACCGAATCAGAAATTCGGCAAAGAACCTATCAGCAGCTACACCAGGACGTTAATCAAGGCAATACCCTCGATCGCTTTCATCTGCTCTCCGCACTGGCTCATTGGGGCTGGAAAACAATCAGCAAAACCATTGATCAAACCTTCGGTAAAACCGCTAGTGAAACTGATCGTCAACCGCCTTCTGAGCCAAAGCCAATGAATTGATGTCTCAACGATCGAACCCACGTTTTCGCATTTGAGCAACAATCAATCATCAAGGTTATCAATCATCAAGGTTATCAATCATCAAAGTTTGAGTGATTCGCCATTTTTTTCAGTGCATCAGGGTCATTGTGCCGAGCGAGTTTTTCAACTAAGGTTGAACTCGCTGCATTGAGTCCCAACAGTTCCACATCCACTCCCCGGCGGCGAAACTTCATCACTACTTGGTCGATCGCTGCCACTGCCGACTGATCCCAAATGTGGGCATGACTAAAGTTCAGCGTTACTTTTTCGAGTGCTTCATAGAAATCAAAATTCTCCAAAAAGTCATCGACCGAGACAAAGAAGATTTGACCCGCGACGCTGTAGGTGCGGTGCGTTCCGTCGGCATTCAGCACCTGATCGACGAAGACGACCTTAGCAATCTTGCGAGAGAAGAACACGGTGCTTAATGCAATCCCGACAACCACACCGATCGCTAAGTTATGGCTGACTACCGTAATCAGTACCGTAGCCATCATCGCTGCTGTTTCGCTGCGAGGAATTTTGCGGATTTGAGTCAAAGAAGACCAGTTAAACGTGCCGATCGACACCATAATCATCACCGCCACCAGTGCCGCCATCGGAATGCGCTCTACCCAACTGCCGAGTACCAGCATGAAGAAAAGGAGCAAAACGCCAGCGCTAAAAGTCGATAAACGTCCGCGTCCGCCCGATTGAATATTGATCACCGACTGTCCAATCATGGCGCAGCCTGCCATTCCCCCAAAGAAACTACTGACAATGTTGGCAATGCCCTGTCCGGTGGCTTCCTGATTTTTATCACTGGGTGTATTGGTTAATTCATCCAGCAAAGAAGCAGTCAGTAACGATTCCAACAAGCCGACGAGCGCGAGGGTGATGGCATAGGGAAAAATAATGTTGAGGGTTGCAAAATTCAGGGGTACCTGCGGCAGGGAAAACGGTGGGAAGCTACTCGGTAGTGATCCCATGTCTCCCACCGTCGGGACTTGGATGCCTGCAAACAGGGAAATGGCGGTAATCGCGACGATCGCTACTAGCGGTGAGGGGAGTCCCTGCGTCACTCGTGGCAACAGATAAATAATCGCCAATGCTGCCGCTGTCATGATATACACTGCCACGGGCACATTGGTCAGTTGTGGCAGTTGCGCCAGAAAAATCAAAATTGCCAGCGCATTCACAAAACCAATCATGACGGCACGAGGGACATATTTCATCTGTCGTCCCAGTTTTAGCCAGCCAAAAATGATTTGCAGGATGCCAGTCAAGATGCCAGCGGCAAAGAGATATTGCAAGCCGTAATCTTTCACGAGATGAATCATCAGCAGTGCCATTGAACCCGTTGCGGCTGAGATTAGTCCGGGTCGCCCGCCACAAATCGCCGTCACCATCGCAATGATGAATGAGGCATAAAGTCCAACTTTGGGATCAACGCCCGCAATAATCGAAAAGGCGATCGCTTCTGGGATGAGAGCCAGAGCAACAACTGCTCCCGCCAGCAGGTCAGCACGAACATTCGAGAGTCGGTCTCGGTTTAGCATCTTAAGGTTCACAGTATCTTCCGTTGTGTAGGGCAAAAAATTACAACCCGATCGATCAGATCGCGCAGCCATCGAAGAGATTGCCCCTGTTAGGGTGGACTGGACTGCTTAAACGGATGGGTGGGAATGCTCACAGACAGAAATATACTTGAGGTCTAGAAAATCAAACTGGGTTCACAGATTAGTGTGATGTTGCACAAGCTGCCGCATTGTATCACGTAGTTTTGTGCAACACTAACGACGTAGTACAGCGATCGCAGTCGG
>DATJEM010000172.1:0-6863 GCA_035496615.1 Leptolyngbya sp. | reverse complement strand
GGTGATTGAAGTTTCACCAGAAATACAGGCTGCGGCTTGGCGATCGATTCGCTCTGTCCCGACCGAATCAGGTCGATGGACAGCTTACCTCAATCAGCTTTGCCTAGACTCCTGTTTGCCCTGGATACGAGACTATCTGCCGTTGGCAAATGCTTGGATGAATCCGGCTGAATTGCGATCGATTTGGAACTTTGTCAATGGTTCAGTCATCACTGTCGAAGCAGTCCGAATTGCGCTGATACCCACCGACGCGATCGACCAAACAGAACTAGAAGTTTCGCAAGAATGGATTGATATTCCTCAGTGGGCAGCAGATTATTATTTAGCTGTGCAAATTGCTGAAAGCGAAATCCGAATCTATGGCTATGCAACGCATCAACAACTGAAAGCGGGAACCTATGATCCAAACGATCGAACTTACGGTCTAGATGTTGAAGACCTCAACGCTGATTTGAATGCGCTGTGGCTGTCTTATTCGCATTTCACACCGGATCAAACCAGAGCCGCGATCGCTCCCATTCCAACTTTGCCAACGGCTCAGGCAAATCAGTTGATTGAACGCTTAAGCAATCCCTCGATTTTGCTGCCACGCTTAGAGATTCCCTTTTCAACTTGGGCGGCGCTATTCGAGAATTCGCGCTTACGGCAGCGACTTTATCAGCCGACGACGACTCGGTTGAATCAATGGTTTCAAGGGCAGATTGAGGCTGTGTGGCAGTCGCTCGATCGCGTCCTTTTACCGCAGCAAATCGCGATCGCGGTTCGCAGTCCTGATGGCACAGCCCCCGCGATCGCAGGTGAAATTTATCGTGCCAAAGCTTATGATTTTGAGCGAGGACAGATTGCGCTTGTCATTGGGATTTTGCCTGTGAGTGATACTGAACGGAGAATCCGGTTGCAGATACATCCAGCCAGTGGCGCGATCTATCTACCAGGGGCGACGCAGTTAAGGCTGCTATCGGAGGATGGCAGTGAGATTGGGCAGGCGAGTGCTGCGGTCACAGAAACAATCCAGCTTCAGTTTCGAGCGAGTGAAGGTGAGCCGTTCCAAGTTGAAATTACTTGTGATCAGCAAACCTTGACGGAGCAGTTTGTGCTATGAGCAAGCGGGCAATTCTTCGATGTGATGGCAGCTTAGAACAGGGATTTCGCGTCATTCTCGAAATTAGCGATCGCCACACCCCAGCGTTTACTGAAGCGATCGGTTCACTTCCTGCCGCGCCCGATCTGCTTGCTCAGTTAGCACACTGGCAACAACACTATCGCCAAAGTTTGGGAGTCACTCGGATTTCGTTAGAAAGTATTTCCGTCCAGGCTGGAAAGCTATCAGAGATGCAAGACTGTAGAATCATCTCGAATCTTTTACAGACCCGTCTAAAGCAATGGTTAGCCTCTCCAGAGTTTCAGCCGATCGAGCAGCGTCTACGGGAAACATTAGCAACTCAAGACTCGATCGAGGTATTGCTCAGAACAAACGATCGCCAACTCTACCGCTTGCCCTGGCACGTTTGGGACTTTGTCGAGCGCTATCCGCAGACAGAGGTTTTATTCAGCAGTTCACCAGAGCGGATTGACTTACCAGAGCGAACGCCAAATCGGGTCAGAATTCTAGCGATTTTGGGCGATCGACAGGGGATCGATACAGAAGCCGATCGACAGTTACTACAAGCCTTGCCCAATGCAGATGTGACGTTTTTAGTCGAACCTGCTCGACAACAGGTGTACTGCAATTTGTGGGAGCAGTCCTGGGATATTTTATTTTTTGCAGGACATAGCAACACCGAGCAGCAGCAGGGCAGAATTTATCTCAATCCCACAGAAAGCCTGACGCTAGAAGAATTGCGCTATGGATTGCGACGAGCGATCGCAAAGGGCTTACAACTTGCAATTTTTAACTCTTGTGATGGATTAGGATTAGCGTATGAGCTAGAACAATTGCACATTCCACAACTGATTGTGATGCGCGAACCGATTCCCGATCGCGTTGCTCAAGAGTTTCTCAAACAGTTATTAAGCTCATTTTCGGGCGGGGCATCGCTGCATCACTCACTGCGACAGGCGCGAGAATTTTTGCAAGGATTAGAAGGAGAATTTCCCTGTGCAAGCTGGCTGCCTGTCATGTTTCAAAATCCGGCAGTCTTGCCGCTGACTTGGCAGACCTTGCAACACGCTCAACCCATTGCCAAAGTGCGAACAAAAAAAGGGCGGCTGTTGCGTTGGGGGTTCGCCATCAGTATTGGCATCACAGGTCTGATCATGGGAGGTCGCCATTTGGGACTGTTGCAGCCTTGGGAACTGAGCGCATTTGATCAACTGATGCGGTTACGTCCAGCCGAAAAGCCAGATCCGCGCTTGTTGATTGTAACCGTGACCGAAGAGGATGTGCGATCGCAGCTTACAGATCCCCAGCCTCGCCGCGGATCACTTTCAGATCGGTCGCTTGCTCAATTGATCCAAAAATTGACATCCTATCAACCCGTTGCGATCGGCTTAGACATCTATCGCGATTACCCAGTCAGCAAGCCTGATGCAGCATTGGCGAAACAGATGAAAACCAGCGATCGTATTCTAGGAGTTTGCAAAGTGAGCGAAGAGGGAGGCGATCCGGGTGTTGCTGCGCCGCCGGAAATTGATCTCGATCGCCAGGGATTTAGTGATGTTTTGCTGGACTCTGATCAAGTTGTGCGTCGTCACTATCTCGCTTTGACTCCTTCCCCTGCTTCGCCCTGTATGGCTTCCTATGCTTTGAGTGTGCAGCTTGCGTTGCGCTACTTAGCGACTCGCGGCATCTCGCTCGAATTTAAGCAGAACGAGAATTGGCAGCTTGGTCAGCTAGAACTTGCCCCATTAGAGGCTCATACTGGAGGCTATCAGCAGCTTGATCCGCGGGGACATCAGATCCTCATGAACTATCGAGCGACTCCAACCCTGCTTGATATCGCGCCCCGCATTACTTTATCTCAGGTACTCGCTGGAAAACTTAGCGCAGCAACAGTGAAAGGTCGAATTGTCTTGATTGGAACAACGGCTGAGAGCTTTCACGATCAGGCTTTGACCCCTTATAGAACACCGGACGGGAACATTCAATCCATTCCAGGTGTCGTATTACAAGCGCAGATGACCAGTCAACTGATCAGTGCTGCTCTAGATGGACGTGGAACGCTACGAGGCTGGTCACTCAGAGACGAATTGCTCTGGGTTTGGGGTTGGGCAGCGCTAGGCGCGATCGAGGGAGTCTTTTTTCGTCGTCCGGCTCAACTCGCTCTGGCTGGGGGTGCATCGATCGCGCTGCTGTTTGGACTCTGTTTAGGGCTGTTACACCTTGGGATTTGGGTGCCGTTTGTGCCTGCTGGGATTGCCTTGATCGCAAGCGGTAGCCTTAGCGCGATCGCTGTTCACCAAAACATTCACCAAAACAAGAGTGAATCATGAAATCTAGATTTCGTTTGCTGACATTGCTTCCGCTTACCCTTTCACTGACACTGGGAACAGCGATTAATCTGCTGGCTTCAAGTGCGGCGATCGCTCAGTTCAAACTGCCAACTCCCCCAAATCGGGGAGCCGCTGGCAATCGTCGAGGGGCGGCAAGTCGCGGAGATTGTGAGGCGACCCCTGAGCGTTTAACGGCATTGGTTCCGGAATATGCGAAGACAGTACAAGGTAAAAAATTACCGTCCCAAGTTTGGGGATTGACCGCCGCCGCGCGTCCGATGCTGTGGTTTTATCAGCCTTATGCGAAAGCTTCGATCGCGAGTCTTCAAGTCATTCTTCGAGATGAAGCAAATCGATCGAATCCGGTCATCTATCGCGCCTCTCTGCCGCCTGCTCAAACCTCTGGAATTCAAGGCGTAGCGCTTACAGATGTTCCTTTGGACGTGAATAAGACCTATCACTGGTATCTGAAGCTAACGATGAATTGCACTGTACCTGAGCCAATTTTTGCAGAGGGCTGGGTGCAGCGCGTTCCATTGGATGCGCCCGCTTCTTTAGCGGTTTATGCTGAAAAAGGGATTTGGTATGATGCGATCGCAACTGTGGCGCAATCCCGTCAAACCAACCCTACTGATCCGGCATTGCTGCAAGATTGGACAAATTTATTGCAGTCGATTCAACTCGATTCGATCGCTTCTCAGCCCTTTGTGAAACCAACGAATCGGTAAGCAACGAATCGGTGAACTAAGCAACGCTACCGTTTTTGACACGCTAAGGGATATCGATTGCCGCGCCAAGTTGTCCACCCTGCTGCCGATCGCGTTTGGGGATTGTAGCGCAGGAACCAGTTGTCTGGCTCTCCCCCTTGATAACGAATGCTAAAATCGTTGCCGCGAATGTAGCGCTTTGCTAGCGGAACCCAGGGACTACCGTGGTCGCTAAACCAGCCGACGACTTTCACCCCAGAAGTGGTAGAGCAGACTTCTCCATCACAATGATTTTGGGGATCGTCTACGACTTTCCATTGCATCTGGGCAGGTCGTCCATCAATTTGACAGTTCCATTTGCCAAAGTACCATTCGGAAGCAACTTGACTGGCATGAGCCGCACTCACCGTCAGCAACACGCTCAGAGGAGCAAGAGCCACGCCGAGGATTCGTTTTTGGAAAAGCTGGTTAAGTGATTTCATGGTTGGAGTCAGGGAGAATGTTATCTACTCATTCAATACGATCCGAGGCTTGAGTTTATTCAGGGTGAGGTAAAAATTAATTAAGTTTCAAGAGGTGCTCCGGTAGAAGATTTATCGTAGTTAGAAAGAAAGCAGAGTGCGATCGACCCCTATTTTGAGTCCTTGCAGGTTTGAATCCTTTCAGGTGAAGCCCATGAAATCGCTTGCTTTGTCAGTTCTATCTCTCTTGGCTCTGCAAACCTTGCCAGTTCAGGCACAGATCGCGCCAGCCAACGATGGAACCAACACAACCGTATCCAACACGCTCAACATCACAGGCGGAACCCTGAGCGGAAGCAATCTATTTCATAGCTTTCAAACGTTTGGAGTCGATCCAGGGCAGACCGCAACCTTTCAATCTACTCCTGCGATTCAAAACATTCTGGGTCGAGTGATTGGCGGCAATCCTTCGGTGATCAATGGCGCGATTCAAGTAATCGGAGGCAATTCAAATCTGTATTTGATCAATCCCGCCGGGATCATTTTTGGGCAAGGCGCAAGTTTGAATGTGACTGGAGCATTTACCGCAACGACTGCGAACGCGATCGGGTTTGGAGAGGGCAAGTGGTTCAATGCGGTCGGGACGAATGACTATAGCGCGTTAGTCGGTAATCCAGGAGATTTTGCCTTCACCAGTCAACCGGGTAGCCTCTTTAATTCAGCAAATCTCACTCAGAAAGAAGGTCAAAGCATCACGCTGGTAGGGGGAACGGTCGTCAGTACTGGAACGATCGCGGCTCCCGGTGGAAAAATTACGATCGCAACGGTTCCCGGTGGTCAGTTAGTTCGCATTTCTGACTCAGGCAGCGTATTGAGCTTAGATTTACCGATCGCGAATCAGCAACAAATCAATGTGCTACCCTTCACGCCGCTCTCGCTTCCTGCCCTTTTAGCGGGTAGACCTTCCAATGAAGCCGCAGGAGTCACGGTCGAAAATGGAGTCGTAAAACTCATTGGATCAGGGCAAGCGATCGGATCTGGAGATATCACCACAAAAGATGTCGATACCAGCACAACTGAGGTGAGCGGAGGAAATATCTCACTCTTTGCTCAATCGAACCTTTCTACGGGAGCGATCAAAACATTATCTAGATTCACCGATCCTGCCTTTCCTCCCACTATTACAGCACGCGGCGGGACTGTAAATCTTACGACTCAGACAGGCGATATCATCGTTGAATCGATCAACACAAGTACCGCTAATTTTGGCAGGGGTGGTAGAGGTGGCGATCTGAACGTCAAGGCAGCAGGATTATTTAGAGCCACGGGGCTGACCGAAGAACAAGTTGTGCTAAATGGAGAGGTGAGGGATCAGAACGGTAACCTGATCACCACCACACAAGGCGTTAGCATCTACACAGCAGGGAATCGAAACGGCGATCTTGGGGATGCCGCAGAAACGTTTAGTGACACGATCGGCGGCGGCAGAATCAACATCATTCATAGCGGAACTTCGTTTGTTGCAGGCGGACAAGCCCAGATTGATCCAAATTTTCCTAGTGCGATTTCAGTCATCCTAACTCAGCCGTTCTCGTTTCCTGACAATGCGAGTGGAACGGTTGGCGCAATCATCTCTCGCAATAGTAACGGCAACTATCGCGTCGTCTTCCAAGATGGCGCGTTTAAGAGCTTTCCTGATAATTTATCTTCTGGCTTCAGCATCACTACCGTTCCTCGTCCAAATCGCCCTGATCCAAATCGCCCTGATCCAAATCGTTCTGATCCACAAACGATACAACGGCAATTTACTCGAAGCACAGGAGAACAGTGTAGTACTGACTCTTCTACCATTGCATCCAACAATCCCGCTCTCCAAAGGGGAACCCCAACTTCGACAATTCCCTGCCCAAGTCCCTCAACTGAAGGCAACGTTCTTCAGGTCGTAGATCGGCGATGAGACGACGATCGAGCATTATCGTCCTCTTGCTTAGTCTTGCGGTTTTCGCAGGGCAAGACATGGCTCGATCGTCCCCCGCCCAACTCTATCAGCAAGGCATCGAACAGTACCAGTCGAATCACCTAGCAGCGGCGCTTAAGTTCTGGCAGCAGGCACTTCAGCAGTTTCAACAACTCGGAGATCGACAAGGAGAAGGCGCAACGCTGGTCGCTCTAAGTGCAGGATATTTGGCAGTGGGTGACAATCATCAAGCGATTCGATCTGCTCAACAACTGCTTCAAGTTGCAAACCGCTTAAACAATCAAG
>DATJEM010000171.1:0-4724 GCA_035496615.1 Leptolyngbya sp. | reverse complement strand
GTGATTTGTGAAATTCAGAACCCGGATGGCTCAATGGCGCGGCTTCCAGAGTTGATCGAATATGCCAAGAAGCATGACCTTAAGATCATCAGTATTGCCGATCTGATCAGCTATCGACTGCGGCACGAGCGCTTTGTGCATCGCGAAACGGTAGCGGACTTGCCCTCGCAGTTTGGGCATTTCAAGATTTACGGCTATCGCAATCTCTTGGACAACACAGAACACGTCGCGATCGTCAAAGGTGAGCCGGAGACCTTTGCTGATCAGCCGATGATGGTGCGCGTTCATTCTGAGTGCTTGACCGGAGATTCGCTTGGCTCATTGCGGTGTGACTGTCGGGTGCAGCTTGAAGCGGCATTAAAGATGATCGAGCATAACGGCTCTGGAATCGTGGTGTACCTGCGGCAAGAAGGGCGCGGAATTGGTTTAGTCAACAAGCTCAAGGCTTACTCGCTGCAAGATATGGGACTAGATACGGTCGAAGCCAATGAGCGATTGGGCTTTCCGGCGGATTTGCGTGATTACGGCGTTGGCGCTCAGATTCTCAACGATTTGGGCGTAAAACAGCTTCGACTGATTACGAACAATCCGCGTAAGATTGCAGGCTTGAAGGGCTACGGATTGGAAATGGTCGATCGCGTTCCGTTACTCACCGAAGCGACCTCATATAACTCCAGCTATCTGACAACGAAAGCGGAAAAGATGGGGCATTTGTTTTTGCGGACATATTTAACGACGATCGCGCTGCATTTACACGATGATCTCAATTCGGTGACAGAGCGATATGCACTGTTAGAGAAAATCCGGCACGTTGCTAAAAACCACGATTTGATGCTGCAAGAAGAAACTCGACCCGTGGCGTTAGCGCTGTTTGATCAGTCTTCTTTAATCATCAATTTGGGGTTTGAGCAAGACATGGTGGACGAGGCGGACTGGTACAAATCGCCGCAGCATCTGTTTGCGCTATCCGTTGCTAGAATTCTGGATCAGTTGTCGATGGGATTGGCGCTCGAAAAGTTGGAGTTCATTGTTTCACCCGGAACCGATCCGCTGATGGGATTGCAAATTCAACTCGATCGCCAAAACTTTCCGCTGAGTCATCTTCCCTCAAACGTGTTTGAATCGCTCTCAACCCAAACCATCTACAGCTTCTCGAAAGATTGAATCTCAGGGTACATTTACCGCTTTCAGCAAACCTGAACGATCGATTGCCGCTTCTATCGCTTCGGGGTTCTCCTGAAAGACCACTAGATCAAACCAAAATGTTGTCCCACAGCCCACTTCGCTGACCAGACGCACATGGCTTCGATGCCGCTCGATAATATTTTTGACGATCGACAAGCCTAATCCGGTTCCTTCGAGCGTATGCACTCGGTTTTCCACTCGGAAGAATCGATCGAAAATGGCTTCTTGATCTACCCCATCAATGCCGATTCCGGTATCACAGACTTCAATGCGAACAAACTGCTGAGATTGATGCTCATGCGAGGGCAGCGAGTAAGCTCGAAGCATTACTTTTCCACCTGCTTCGGTAAATTTCAAAGCGTTGCCCACTAAGTTTGCAAACACCTGAAGCAGCAGATCGTAATGCCCAAAGACAGGCGGTAGATCCGGCTCAACTTCCTGAACGAGTTCGATGCCTTTGTCTTTCGCGTTGAGTTGATAGGTTCTCAAGATTTGCTCGATCGGTTGGGCAAGGTCGATCGCGTCAAATTGGTAAATTCGGCACGATTCCAAACGAGATAGATCCAAGACATCGTTGACTAATCGAGTCAGGCGATCGGTTTCTCGATTGGCGGTTTCTAGAAATTCGAGCTTTTGCGTGTCACTCAATTCTTCACCGTATTCATACAGCGTTTCGATAAACGACTTGATATTAAACAGCGGCGTTCGGAGTTCGTGAGAAACATTACTGATAAATTGGCTCTTGGCTTCGTTGAGTTCGACCTCTCGCGTAATGTCCTGAACGGTGATGGTGATGCCCTTCACGTTGTCACGCACCGGATCGACGACGGCATTGAGCAACACTCGGAGCGTTCGATTATTCGGTTCGATCGCGGTAATGCGAAATTCGGCTTCTTCCCGCAGTTCGCCTTTTGCCATTTGAAAGAGCGGTCGAGTCAGGGCAACTTGGACTGCCACTGGAAAAACGTACATCGCGTTCTCGCCTTCGATCGAGCGGTTCTCCCAGCCCATAATTCTGCGAGCGGTCGGATTTGCCAAAACGATTTGCATATTGGCATCTAGCAAAACGGCTCCATCTGCGATCGTCGAGATCAGCGTTTCCAGTTTCGCTTTTTCTGCGGTTAGCTCTTCAATATTTTGTTCTTCGTACCGCTCTAAGCGTTCCGCCATGTCGTTGAAACTGGCAATCAACTCACTCAGTTCTACACCTGCGCCGACGGGAAGTTCGACTCGCTGTTTGAAGTTGCCTTTGGCGATGTTGCGAACCCCTGTCACCAATTCGCGAATCGGTTTCGTGATTTGCAGCGCATTGAAGACCGCACCTAGAATCACCATTACCCAGATTGAGACGAAAACCGCGATCGTCACATCCCGCGTCAAATGTGAGGAAGCGACCACCGTAGGATTGGGATTCGTGCCGATCGCCAAGACACCGAGATACTTACCTTCGTACACCAAAGGCACAAACACATCAGTCACTTCGCCTTCGGGCATCAAATGTTGCCGCACCATTGGGCGATCGGTATGATCGGTAAAATCTTCAGGCAGCCGAATTTTGCGCTGAATCGTCAGCGAATTTTGAACTTGCGAATCCGAAAAAGGAATGCCGAAAAAGATACTGCCATCCGCATCCGCGTAAAGCATATAGCGAACACTGGAAGTACTGCTATAAAACCGATGCGAAAATCGCGCCAGTTCGGTTCGATTGTCTTCATTTACCAACGGAGCCACATTTGCCGCGAGCAGTAGCCCCAAGTCGCTGCCGAATCTTGTATCGTTCATTCGGGCATCTAACTGAATCGTATTGACTGCCCAAAACGTCAGACCGCTCATGACGATCGAAACAACCAGCGTTGCGGCTGCCATCAACTTCGTCTGGAGACTAAACCCAGACCACCAACGGCGTAAAACGTCTCGAATTTGGGTGAGGGATGACACAGGAGGTTCAGGAATAAAGAACAACAGCAGCGCGAAACGGAACGGTTTGTAACCTTAACGGTTTGTTTCTTTCTTCACATTTTTCTTAATTTTACTGCGTTATTTGCCCTTTACACGGTTGCCAATATCGCGACGATAATACATTCCCTCAAACTGAATTTGATCGACTGCCCGATATGCCAAATCGATCGATTGATGGAAGGTTTCCCCGATCGCCGTCACCCCGAAAACTCGCCCACCATCGGTCACAAGTTGAGCATTTTTTAGCTGAGTTCCGGCATGAAACACAGCGGCTCCAGTTTCTTCTGCGGCTTCCACTCCCGCGATCGCGATGCTTCTTGGAAAGCTGCCCGGATATCCTTCAGAGGCAATGACAACGCAGGTCGCCGCACCCGGCTTCCACTCAATTTCAGGAAAGTCTGCAAGGGTTTGTCGAGCGCAGGCAGATAAGAGTTTTTCTAAGGGCGTTTCTAGCAGTGGCAGAATCGCTTGGGTTTCTGGATCGCCAAATCGACAGTTAAATTCAATCACTTTTGGCTCGCCCGTCGGAGTGATCATCAAACCTGCATAAAGGATGCCGCGATAATCAATCTTGCGATCGCGCAGTATCCGAATTGCAGGTTCAAGAATTTCCTGCTGAATGCGGCTCATTAATTCTGGAGTGACGATCGGAGCCGGAGCATAAGCGCCCATTCCGCCTGTGTTTTCTCCGGTGTCACCTTCACCAATTCGTTTGTGGTCTTGCGCGGGCAGCAAAGGGCGAATCGTTAAGCCATCGGTTACAGCCAGAATTGAGACTTCCTGACCGGTTAAACATTCTTCGACGATGACTTGATGTCCTGCCTTGCCGAATTGACCCGAGAAACAAGCCTCGATCGCGGTATTCGCTTGCTCGATCGAGTCCGCTACTGTCACCCCTTTGCCTGCCGCGAGTCCATCGGCTTTAATCACGATCGGTGCACCTTGATGGCGGACATATTCCTTCGCTGCGGTTTCTTCCGTAAACACTTCTGCCCGTGCGGTCGGAATTTCCGCTTCTCGCATCAAGTCCTTCGCCCAAGCCTTACTCGCTTCGATCTGCGCTCCTTGCTGAGTAGGACCAAACACGGCTAATTCCTGTCCTCGTAAATAATCGGTAATCCCTTTTGACAGGGGTAATTCAGGTCCAACGACGACCAGCCCAATATTATTCACCAGCGCATAACGAGCAATGCCTTCAAAATCATCGATCGACAGTCCCAGATTTCGGCAGTTTTTCAGCGTTGCAGTGCCGCCATTGCCGGGAACACAAACAACCTGCTGCACTTGCGGAGACTGCAAAAACTTCCAAGCCAGGGCGTGTTCGCGCCCCCCATTGCCAACAACCAAAACTCTCACAGTTTCCTCACTCACACACTCTGGATGACTTTAACAAATCGCGGGAACGATCGCGCTTCTAAAACCATAGCTTTTACAACAGTTGCAGGACAAAACTCAAGTAAACTGTAAAATCTTCAAAGCGCGAAAATATCGATTTGCGTTTTTTTTGCACAATTCTTTGCACAATTTTTTGCACATTGCTTTTTGCACATTGATACTGAAACCTTTCGGTAGCCTAACAT
>DATJEM010000170.1:0-6094 GCA_035496615.1 Leptolyngbya sp. | reverse complement strand
GCGCCTGATCTCAAATTCAGTTTTGTAATCGCAAATATTACCAGGAATAGGCAAAACTGAACTAATACAATGCTAGGACCTGATGGGAAATTGAACCCGCCAGAAACGAGCATTCCAGCAATACTGCTCAACGCACCGATCGCGACCGACCAAAATAAATAAGGCTTAAATTGTTGGCTGATTAATTTTGCAGTTGAGGCAGGAATTACGAGAAACGCATTGACTAAAAGAATGCCAACCGCTTTGATTGCGACGGCTACCGTTAAGGATAGTAATACAACAAATAAATAGCGATGAAATTGAATTGAAACGCCTTGAACTTTCGCAACGGCTTGATTTAGAGTTAAGAGAATTTGTTGGCGTAATGTTGCAAGTAAAATCGAAGCGCTGACGATTAGCAACAATCCAGTTAGAGAAATATCTGTCCAAGTGACGGCAAGAATATCGCCGAATAAAATGTTCATTAAATTGCCGCGATAGCCTTGAATAAAAGTAGTGAGAATCACCCCGATCGCAAGTGCCCCAGATAAGACAATATTTAAAACGCTGTCGCTCCACAAGTCGGTTTGATCGATGAGATAAAGTACCGAAATTCCAAACAGCAACGTGAACGGTAAGAGCGTCCAATTTGGATCAACTTGGATCAGAACACCGATCGCAATTCCCACCAATGCCGCATGACCTACCGCATGAGAAAAGAACGATAACTGCCGTAATGCGACAAAGCTGCCTAAAAATCCACACAGTAAACCCATGAGAATTCCAGCCACGATCGCGCGTTGCATAAACGGATATTGCAGCAGATTGATCAAATTAGTGCTGATGTCGGTAGCGGCTAAAACCAGATCCATAGGTTTGAAGTAGATTATCGCGATACAAAGCAATTTCCGGTCTGCCCGTGCAAACGAGCGATCGATTGAGACACAAAACATAGTCGCAGTGCCGATTTACCATATCGAGATCGTGGGAAACCTGCAAGACTGTCCAATTTTCCTCCCGCTGAAGCTCATTCAATAGATTGAAAAATTCTGCTTCGCCTTGAATATCGACCTCTGCGAACGCTTCGTCTAAAACTAATAGCTTTCGAGGTGCGGATAAACAGTAAGCCAACAAAACGCGCTTGAGTTCGCCACCGCTGAGAGTTCCAATCGATTGATGGCGCAAATGATACGCATTGACTCGATCCAACGCTTGAGCGATCGCAGATTTATTTTGTTTACCAGTTTGACCTAAGGCAACGAGTTCATGGACTGAAATAGGGAAGCTCCGATCGAAGATGAAATTCTGCGGCATATAGCCGATTTGCGATCGTAATTTTCCTAAGCGCCGGATCGGGCGACCGAAGATTTCGATCGAGCCAGATGCTTTCGGTAAAAGGTCAAGCACCGCCTGAACGAGCGTACTTTTTCCAGAACCGTTCGGACCTACGATCGCGGCTAAACTTCCCGCTGGGATTTCAAACGAAACGTTTTCGAGTGCTGTGTATTGCCCTCGCCGAACCGTTAGCCCTTCAACTTTGAGAATTGGAGAAATCACTTGAACGCTGCTTCTAAAGTTTGCAAATTCGATCGCATTGCCGTGAAATAGTACTGCGGATCAGTCTGTCCCGCTTCGAGCGAATTCAGCGGGCGCAGTTGAAGATTGAGATCTTTTGCCAGACCATCAAGCAATTTATTATCCACTCCGGGTTCGCTAAATAGTGCTTTGGTTTGGAACTGTTTGACGGTATCGATCGTCTCTTTCACATCTGCCGGAGAAAGTTGATCTTCGGGAAGTTCGACAACGGCAACTTGTTGAAGTTGATAGCGTTTGGCGAGATAGGGAAAAGCATCGTGAAACGTGATGAATCTACGATCGCGAAACTGACTCAATCCTTGCTGAAATTCTGTATTCAACGCTGCCAACTGCTGAAGATATTTTGCGGCATTCGCTTCGTATTTAGCTTTGTTTTCTGAATCAGCGGCGATCAGTCCGTCCCGAATATTTTTAACTTGTTGTTCTACCAAAACCGGATCAAGCCAAACGTGAGGGTTTGCAGTTTCGTGATCCTGATTTTGTTCTTTTCCAGTTTTGACGACTTGCGAAAGCTGATCGATCGGTTGAATTCCCTGGCTTGCATCGATCACTTTGAGTTTGGGATTTTGGGCGCTTTTGAGCGTGTTGTCGAGAAATTCCTCAATTCCTAAACCGTTTTTGATCACCACATCGCTTTCAGCCAATCGCTGAACATCCGCAGGCGTGGATTGATATTCATGCACTTCGGTTCCGGGCTTGATCAAGATATCAACTTGGGCGGTGTCTCCCGCGATCGCTTTTGTAAAGAGATAAACCGGAAGAAACGTGGCAACGACCCGCAATTTTTTCTCGGTACTTGGGGCAGGCTGCACTGGGCTGGCTTGAGGCAACGCGGTACAACCGTTCATCAGTATCGCAACAGTCCCTGGTAGCACAAGCCAGCTAGCCAACAGCATCACCGCCGGAGAACACTTGAGGAATTTCTTCATCTGAAAAATTGCTCTGGCTGGAAAGACACTTCTCATCATACTGGGAGAATACTTTGAGAATGAGAATCATTCTATAAATTTATATTTCTTAAGGTCAACTAATCCGGAAGTTCTGTAGCTTATCGAACTCATTACGGATTTCTTTTACTCTTTTCCAAGCGATCGCGCCGTTGCTGCGGTTGCATAGGTTACAATTCTTTCTAAGCGCTACTGATAAAAACAAAAAGAGCCAACCTCGTAAAAAGCTGGCTCTGAATCAACCTGTTGTCGTTTCACATTGGAGAAAACCCATCTGCGCGTTTCCCAAGTTGCAGCGGGTTTCATAGGAGTAATAATCCCTATCTGCTGAACATTGTAACAACATACACAAAAAAAAAGTTATGAATCTTCATGGTTTTCGGACATATCCCTACCTGATGGTAGATTCTTCTTTGTAAAAGATTAACTGATAGATTTAGCGGAAATGGCAATTTCTCTGCCTTGCTGCGGTTTCCCCCAAATCACCCGCTCTTGCTTATAGATCACGGTTCCGGGCTTTGCGCCTTTGGGTTTGTAAACGTATTTCGGCTCGGTGTAAATCACCGGAACTTGCTCGCTTTGCCGAGCGCGACTGTGATAAGCCGCTAAATTTGCCGTGAATTGAAGATCTTTTTCGTCTGCGATCGCGCCTGGTTCCAATCTCAGCAGCACATGACTGCCCGGAATTTCCTGAGTGTGAAACCACAAATCGTATTCGGTAGCCGTTCGGAAGGTTAGCTGATCGTTTTGGCGATTATTGCGTCCGATCAAAAGTTCAAATCCGCCGGGTGTTTTATAACGATAGGGCTGAATTTCGGAATCTTGTTGAGCGATCGCTTTGCGATATTCAGAACCTTCAAGATAGTTTTCCTGAACTAGCTCATCGCGAATTTCTTCAAGCCCCTTCAGATCATCCGGCGTTTCGTATTGCTCAAATTGCGCGATCGCAGTTTCAATCTCTTCTAAATAAGAAATTTCGGCTTGCACTGCATTTAATAAAGGTTCGATCGCGGCGCGAGTGCGCTTTAATTTCTGGTGCTGCTTATAAAGTGCTTGAGCATTCGTGACGGCATTTTTCTCAGGATCGAGGGGAATTTTCACAGGCTTTTCGGTTTCAAAATCGAGCAGCTCGATCGCTTTCATTCCCGGTTCCCACTGATGCAGATGTGCCATTAATAAATCGGCTTGCTGTTTCGCTTGGTCTGCCCGATCGGAGCGATCTAATCGACTTTCAAATCCCTCTGCTTTAACTCGCAGTTTACTCAGAATATGATTGAGTTTCTGGCTCATTTGGTGACGCAGTTGCGTAAACTCCTGCTGATTTAGTTGATCGCGATAATAGCGATCGATCATCTGTTGAACGCGGGTTTGATCATCCCCCCAAATTACGGTGTACCCTTGTGCCGTGAATCCCGGATGAAATTCATTTTTGTCGATCGCTTTTAACCAAAACTGCCAAGCTTCAAATAATCGTTGCCATTCTGAATCAGTCAATGTTTCAGTCGAGCGCTCCGGATCAAGTCCCGCCGCTTGCAACATGGATAAAGCGAGCGCAGAACTTAGACCCCGATAAGATTTGACTAAATTTTTACGAATTGCCCCCGGCACTAAACTAATGCGCGATCGCCATCGATCGATTCCTTCTGCCAAATTCGGAGCCGGATCAAGTCGAGCAGGCGGAAGTTCATACGGTTGTCCGGTTTGAATCGGGCGAACACTCGATTGATGAGAACTCACCTGGTGCGCGGCGGTGACGATCGCATTGTCCTGATTGACCAAAATCGCATTGCTATATTGACCCATCACTTCAACATAGAGATGCGCCAAAGCAGGCTCTCCCGGACGTTGAGCAAACTGCAAATCGATCGCTCTTTCCCACGGTGAAACAGGCTCGATCGCAACTAATGCCAATCCGCTCAATTGATGCCGCAACTGCTGACTAAACGTAAACGTATCGGGATCACGCGGAGGCGGATCGCTGGAATGAATTCGCGCCGCTTGCGGATGCCACGAAACTGTTAGCCATCCGCGCTTTTTCAATGTCCGTAATGCCAATAAAACGGTAAATCGATCGCGCTGATATGCCTGCTCAAATCTCGCGGGGAGCCACTGAGATCGCAATTCGGCACAAATCGCCATCAGCGTTGTGAAATCAACTGGCTGCATCGTTATACCCTAAGAGCCTACTAGCTCATTTCCTGTGCAAGTGGACGGCGTTGTGAAACTTTCTCTCGTTTGGTCGCTTTGGCAAACAGCTTTCCAGCTTCCTTAATATCAACATTGCCGCCACTGATGATCACCCCAATCCTAGCATCGGGAACCGAAACGATTCCTTCAAGCAGCGCCGCTGCCGCTAAAACTCCGGTCGGTTCGACCACGATCTTGAGGCGTTCCCACAGAAAAAACATAGTGCGTGAAATTGCCGCTTCGGAAACTGTCACCATCTCATCGACATATTCCAGAATCAAAGGAAAGGTGAGTTCGCCCAAAGCAGTCGTTCTCGCGCCATCTGCGATCGTATGGGGATACTCAATCGTTTGCAGCGTTTTGCTATAGAACGATCGCGTCGCGTCATCCGCCCGTTTTGGTTCAACTCCAATGATTTGACCATTGGGAGATAAGGTATTTGCTGCGATCGCGCATCCTGACAACAATCCGCCCCCGCCACAACAAACGAGCAAAACATCCAGTTCGCCCACTTCTTCGATGAATTCCTTTGCGGTGGTTCCCTGTCCCGCAATCACGGGAGCAAAATCGAACGGAGGAATTAGAGTTAAGCCGCGATCGTTTGCGACCGATTGCGCTACGTCTTCGCGTTTTTGCAAAGCTCGATTGTAAAAAATAACCTCCGCTTCGTAGCCTTGAGTTGCCGCTTTTTTGACTGCGGGCGCATCATTTGGCATGACGATCGTCACGGGCACATCTAGAATTTGACCTGCCAATGCCAACGCCTGAGCATGATTTCCCGACGAAAACGCTAGAACTCCCCGTTTGCGCTGTTCATCGCTCAACTGAACCATCGCGTTGTAAGCTCCTCGGAACTTGAACGACCCCGATCGCTGAAAATTCTCGCACTTGAAAAACACTTGGGCGCGAGTCTGTCGATTCACGGTGCTTGAAGTGAAAACAGGCGTTTTGTGGGCGATACCCGCGAGCCGATCGGCAGCCGCCAAAATATCCGAGTAGCAAACAGACATTACTTATTGTAGAAAAACGCAATGTCTTTATCTTTCAGGGGTGCGAATCCAGCGGCAACTAGCTTTTGGTTGAGTTGATCTTGGGGAATGTGCTTGGCTCCGATGCGAATGATCCGCGATCGCATCGTGTTTGATACGCCGCTGCGTTGTCGTCCCGCTTCCAGTGCCATCACAGAATTGTAAAGATCGAGTTTCTCAGGGGGAATCGGTGAACCGTCAAAATCGATGCCTTTGGCGATCGCAACATCGATCGCGTCTGCCCCTGTGGTATTTTGTGATGTATTTTGTTCGCTCATAAATTAATTTTGGGATCAGTTCTACAGAAGCAATCTTACCGTTTCTTGAGAGCAAGGCTGCGATCGCCCAAATCGAAAA
>DATJEM010000169.1:0-9154 GCA_035496615.1 Leptolyngbya sp. | reverse complement strand
GACTTAGATCAAACGTTACCGATCGCGTCTTGCTGGGTGGAAGAACTCAAACCGCTACAAATTCCGATCACGGTCAAAGAAGTCGAGAAACCCTTGGTCGCACTGCCCGAACTGGTCGAACTGCAACCGCTTGAACTGCCCGCCCAAACCGAAAAAGCGCTGCCCGAAGCTCAAGCGATCGAGTTTGAACCCGAAGTGGAAAAAAAAGAAGCGATCGAGCTTGAACCGCCTGCAACTGAGGAAAAAGAGGCGATTAGAGTCGATGTTGAGATTGCCCCAGAGGACAACCCAGAGGAAGTTTAAGCAGCTTCACCACATTTTCTAGGCGATCGTGCCTCCGCAAGAACTTCCTGCCCCAGCAGTACATCCAAAACAGTGCCGACCAGTGACGATCGCTCGATTTGCTATGGTTTCTAAGTTGAAGTCTCGAATATGGGCTGATTCACATTTGAGATCTAACATTTGATTGAAGTCGCAATCATACAGATATCCATCCCATGAGATTGATAAAGTATTGCGGCACATCAATCCTGCGATCGTCCCAGGATTAAACGAATTCACTAACAATTCCATGTAGCCCTGTAAGTTCCCCGATGTTTCGAGCCATTCGAGAAACCGAGAAATCGGCATATTGTTGAGTGTAATCAATCGATCGAAGCTCACGCCTTGATATTTTGCCAGTCCAGCTTTCCATTCTTGCTCTAACTTCGCGTGTCCACTGGCAAGAAAGGCTCCGACAGGGTTGCTCATCAAGGTTAATGGTCGATCGGGGTTGCCTGTTCCATATCCTGCGGCATTTAATCTTCGTAAGGCTACGATCGATTTCTCATAGGTTCCATCGCCTCTTTGAGCATCCGTATTGCGTTGTCGATAGTGCGGCAAAGAACAAACCACTTCAACTTTGCGTTCTGCCAACCACTCAGGCAAATCTTGCATCGTTGGCAAGAGTAGAACCGTGAGATTACAGCGATCGATGATATGTTTTCCTCGCGCCACACAGTGATCAACCAGATAGCGAAAATGCGGATTTAGCTCTGGTGCGCCACCTGTGAGATCAACCGTATGAGCATTCGTCTGATCCAAAGCGCGAAGACAAAGATCAACCGTCTCGCGAGTCATCACTTCTTTGCGATCGGGGCTGGCATCTACATGACAATGCCGACAGGTCATATTACACAGCTTACCGAGATTGATTTGAAAAATCTCTAATGCGGCAGGTCTTAGAGTGTCCCAGCCTTGAGCAGATAAGCGATCGCCAAAATTCGCATTGTTCAGCGGTAAGCTGTCTAAGATAGTTTGTTGGTAGTCGCCTGAAGCTAGGGGCGATCGACGATTTAACAATGAAGTCATCGCTTACATTCCCAACTGATGAACTTGATCAAGCATTTGTAGCCCATGAATCAAAGAGGCTCCGCCTCGAATAGCAGTCGCAACATGAACCGCCTCAGTCATCTGTTCTAAATCTGAGCCTTGCTGCAAACATTCTTTGGTATACGCATCAATGCAGTAGGGACATTGAACCGTATGCGCCACTGCGATCGCGATTAATGCTTTTTCCCGCTTTGACAACGCGCCATCTTCAAACACCGAATTGTAATATGCAAAGAATTTCTCTGCTAGCTCTGGACTGCCTTCGCCGATTTTGCCAAAGTTCGGTAAATGATTCGGATTGTAGTATGTATCCATCTAAAAACAGTAGATAAGGTAGCTTGATCATAGTTGGAATTCCGATCGACCGCCTGCTGACCCACTACTTGCCTAACAGTTTTACAATACCAATCCCACCAAAATAAAGCGCCAAAACTGCGCCACCTAACAAGCTTTGAGTCAATGGATCAGTGGAAGGCGTAATCACTGCACCCAAAATTGCAGCGCCTAACAGAACGTACTTCCAACCCGACAACATGGCTTGAGAAGAAACAATTCCCAAAAATCCTAGCAACGCTTGAACCACTGGAATTTGAAAGGCTAATCCAGTACTAAACATTAATAGCAAGACAAACTCGAAGTATCGATCGATCGACCAAGCCTGCTCAACAACATCTGCACCGTAAGCGATAAAGAAATTCAGCGCCGCAGGAATCAGTAGCGCATACGAAAACGCCAATCCTGCCAAAAACAGAACGCTTGAGCCTAAAACAACCGGAGCCAAAAACCGTTTTTCTCGGCGCGTCAGTCCCGGCAGCACAAACGCCACAATCTGATACAAGATAAACGGCGCAGACAAAATCAAGCCGCTATATCCCGCAACTTTCATCGAAACGAAGAAATACTCTCCGGGTGCAAGCTGAAGAAATTTCACACCTGCCGCTGGAACTTCGAGAAACTGCACCAGCGGTTTAACATAAACGAAACATCCAATAATGCCAAGCACGATCGCAATCAGCGAATAAAAAATCCGCTGACGCAATTCTTCAAGATGGTCAAACAGCGACATCTCAACATCGTCAATGATATCGCCATCATCTCCGACGGATGGCGCGGGAGCCAATTCGCTAGGGGAATCTGCTGCGATTTCTGGGGTAGAGGAGGTTTCAAGTTCCGAAGGAGCAGTCATGAGTTCTCGCTTTCTGTCCGATGGGCTGTCACCATTGTATCGAGGACGGGGGACGCGACAAGTTTTATCAAAGATTGCGGATTGCTTTAGAAGTCTGTCTAGAGACGACCGCTTAATCCGCAGTCAGACAGACGGTGCGCCATCTACAGCCATTTACGATCGAAACATCAATTGCTGAATCGATTTAAATCATCCTGCTCAACGTCATTGCGGTCGCAATCTACTTTGTGATTTTGGGCAGTCCAGTCTGGGCTGCTTCAGACTACGAATCAGAGTTGGCAAGAGTCCGTAGAGAAGATTAGCTCAGTAGGCAAGCTGCTGGAAAGATCAAATATTCCAAGAAAAACAGTTTCCAAATAAATTGATAAAACCGAGTCACTTCTGATTTTTCTCGCAGATCGATCCGATAGCTGAAAAACCAGACCAAACCCAACGCGATCGCATGACTCACCACCAAAAAGAGTGCATTCACTCCCGGCAAAAGAACCGCGATCGCAATGATCGATAAATAACAAGCCGTCAAAACAGTTCGCGCCAGATTAAACACCGGACGTTGCCCTAGTCTCAGGGTTAGCGTCCGAATGTTGTATTGGCGATCGCCTTCGGTATCTGGCATATCTTTGAAGATCGCGATCGCAAACGTAAACACCAAAATGAAGATCGTCAGCGCCCAAACCTTCGCTGGAATAGGAAACCCCTGATTGAAATGCAGGAACAGCCCTAAATTGACGATCGCGCCTCTCACGGTAAAAATGCACAGCGATGCCCAAAACGGAAAGCGCTTCAGCCGAACGGGAGGCAAAGAATAGAGTGTGCCGATCGCCAAACTCAGCCCCACCATGCCGAACAGATAAATGCTTTGGGAAATGGCAACTGCGATCGCAACAATCCCGCACAGAAAAACGATCGTGCGTCCTTGTTTTACGGAGAATTCGCCAGAAGCAAGTGGCAAATGAGGCTTATTGATCTTGTCGATCGCAATGTCTTCAAGCTGATTCAGTCCCACAATGTAAATGTTGCCGCAAATACAAGCGATCCAGGGCGCAATCAGTAAAACTGGATGAAGCTGATTCGTGCTGCTAACAATTAGATACAACCCTAAAACACTGAGCGATGTCCCAATAATCGTATGGGGACGGGAAAATTTCCAGAACGCATAAAGCCACGGGGCGTGATGGTGAAGCGGATTAGAAGGATCAGATTTGCGCGAAATTCGACTCATAAACAAACCGACTAAGGGCAACTAAAATTGATGTACAGAAATGAGTTTTGGCTGCCCTCAAACTGCTAACCGCGATCGTTCTAAGCGTTGAGCATAGCCAAAACACACTTTCTCGTTAAGAGATACTTAGCGTTCTTCCTAATAAAGTAAACCTACCGTGAATTTAAGCCTTCTTGCCGCAAAGCAATCCAAATTTAATTAACCCCCGCTTGTAACCCTGCTGCATAGTTCCGAGCGAGAGCGCGGCTTGAATCGTTGTCCAACCCGAAGTCAGCAACCCAAAAATTGCCGAAGGCGTGAAAGCAGAATCGATCACCACATCCCAGAACGGTGCGACTGCGATCGACCAGTCTGCGGTCTGAATCTCTTGCAGTCCTAAATCTTGCGCGATCGCTGCGTATTCCGGTAGCGAAATCACGTAAGGCAAACAGTACACGCGGTAAATTTCAGCCAGACGTTTACGATCGTCAACCGTCAGCGGAACTTTATCAGTCGGACGGTGACACCACGTTGCCATCAAAAAAGTCCCGCCCGGTTTGAGAACGCGATCGCATTCTTGTAGAAATTTCACTTTGTCCGGCATATGTTCACCGCTTTCAAGCGACCAAACCAGATCAAAGGAATTGTCCTCAAACGGCATATTTAAAGCATCAGCAACTTGAAACTGGGCATTGATCCCGCTCGCTGGCTTTGCTGCACGTAATGTTCGTGCCCGTTCTGTCGCTCGATTCGCTTGCACTGGACTAAGCGTGATCCCAGTTGCCGCTGCACCAAATTTCTCCGCCAAATAGAGCGAACTGCCGCCGATCCCGCAGCCAACATCTAGAATTTGCTGGGCTTCAGTGACGTTTGCCCACTTTAATAATTCTTCGATCAAATCAATTTGCGCTTGTCTCCGTTCTTTTCGGATCTTTCCATCCGCCCCGTAATATCCGTGGTGCATATGCTCGCCCCAGACTTCTTCCCAAAGCCGCGAAGACGAATCATAAAATTGCTGAATTTGCTCAGATAGTGTTGAAGTCATAGATAAGCCTAATTGCAAAGTGTATTCAATTTATCAAATTGTTCTAGGAAAAATCGAGCCGCCCACCGTTCAGCGAATCGTTTGATAACTAGAAGTTAACCACGTAATAAAAACTACAATTCTCCAGAGTTCGCTATAGGATTTATCTTTATATCTATAGGCGAATATCAACGGACATAGATGTATCAGATGAAAAATAAAAACTACCCTTTTGGACACTGTGCAATGGTTTCGGGGATCGCTCTTATAGGAATATCTCTTAAATAAAGATAGAAGAAAGCGATCGGAAACTCTGCATAAGTTGAAGCATTCATCCATAGATATGGGTATGTTGATCTTCAAGTTCAGACTATCCACTCTCTCAACTCGGTTCATTTAATCTTAATCAAGGCTTCGTCGATCTCACCTCTAAAACTCACGGAAATCAAAAATTAGCTGTGTATCCTGTAGTGAGAAAAGAAGCAATTCCTCAGTTCTAAAACGCTACAAAACTCTCTCTTATTACTTTGGGAAGGTCATTATGTCTGAGTCTCAATTCGCCTTTGATTTTCCGCTTTCGACCGATCAATCTCGCGCTAAAATTGACCTGTTTAAGCCGATCCGCGCTTGGTTAGATTCGATCGAAGTCCACGATCGCAAGTCTGCTCACCTCGTCTGCAAGCTGATCCCGGCACAATGCCCGTTTGAACGTGATGTCAAACTGTTTGGACACACGATCGCTCACATTCCCCCGATGTGCAAGCTGAATCCGCTTTACGACCAGTTCGTGGGGCTACGATTCCGGGCACTGTGCTATTTGGTCGATGAATGCGGCGAAATGGTTTAAGCGAATCGTGCTGCCAATTGGGTCGAATCGAGATCTTTGCCGATGAAGACCAATCGAGTTTGCCGCAGTTCGTCGGATCGCCAGGGTCGATCGTAGAAATGCTCAAATCGAGAACCAACGCCTTGAACAACCAACCGCATTGATTTGTCAGGAACCGCCACAAAGCCTTTCACACGATAGATTTCTTGCTCTTGAACGAGTTTTTCTAAGCGCGATCGCAGTTGATTCGGATCAAACGATCGATCCAAAATCAAATGCGTCGATTGAATCTCATCATCATGATCGTGTTCTTCTTCCGTGTCGTGATGGCTCGGACGCGCTGCTAGGTTATCCTCAACCGCTGCATTGAAGCCTAGCAGCAAATTGGGATCAATTTCTTGATCGTTGCGACCGTTTTCAACAATTTTCACGGCTCTAGGGAGCTCTTGTTCGACCAGCGATCGTACCTTTGCCTGAGCTTCTTCGCTTACCAGATCGGTTTTATTCAAAATTACCAGATCGGCACAAGCAAGCTGATCTTCAAACAATTCTTGCAGCGGAGTTTCGTGGTCAAGGTTGGGATCAGCCTGTCTCTGAGCTTCAACTGCCTGTAGATCCGCCGCCAGCGTTCCGGTTGAAACCGCTTCGCAATCAACGACGGTAATCACTCCGTCAACCGTGGCAGCGTTGCGAATTTCATGCCAGCGAAAGGCTTTGATCAGTGGTTTTGGCAATGCTAACCCAGAGGTTTCGATCACAATGCAATCTAGACGATCTCTCCGTTTGAGCAACTCTAGCATGGTGGGGAGAAATTCTTCTTGAACGGTGCAGCAAAGACAACCATTCGCCAATTCAACAATATTGCTGATTTCATCTTCGGGACAGACTTGGCACGATCGTAGGAGTTCTCCATCGATCCCCAATTCGCCAAATTCATTTACCAATACTGCAATCCGTCGTCCCTGATTGTTTTGCAGCAGGTGACGTACTAGCGTTGTTTTTCCACTTCCTAGAAAGCCAGTAATGACCGTAACCGGAATTTTTGCAGCCATGTTTGTCTAATTCAAAGCGATCGGGCTAATCATATCAAGTTCAAACGATGAATCCTGGAAACTCGATGATTTTTTACACCCAGTTTCCAGGATTCAAAATTGTGAGCGTTTATTCTGCGGTTGCGAGTTCTGTGCTGCCCCGACCCCGCTTACGGGTGAGTGCATTGAACACTGCCATGCCGATCGCTTTGATCAAGTTGCCTTCAAGCTCTTTGAAAACGTGCATATTCATGCCAAACGCATCGTTTGCTTCTTCTACAATTCGATCAGCGGTAGCATCATCAAGTGGCAGAGAATCTAAACGATCGCGATACATTTTCTTGAATGCTTTTTCGTCCGAAATTTGCTTGAACTCATAAAAGCTTGTCCCTTCGCCTTCGCTGAGATTCATGCCGTTTTGAGCGATTTTCTTGAGGATTTGCCCTCCCGACAAGTCACCGATATAGCGCGTGTAGGAGTGAGCAATCAGCAGTTCGGGATTGCTTTTTGCGACCTGGTGAATCCGAGCGACATAAGACTGAGTGGCATCCGAGGGAGCGACTTGATCACGCCAGTTTGTACCAAAGTAGTAGGCTAAATCTTGCTCTAGTGTCTCCTTGCGTTCGAGTTCTGGGAAGTACACCTGTGACAAGATCGGATGATCTTTGAGTCGTCGCATCTCCTCTTCCATCGCTGAGTAGACAAAGTAAAAATTTGCAACGAGCTTACGGTAGGATTCCTTCTCAACCGTACCTTTGAGAAAACACGCGATAAAGCCCGTGTTTTCTGCCATTGTGTGAGCTTTTTTGGTTCCTTCGCGAAGTTTTGTTGCTAAATTGCTGCTCATTCTAAACTTCCCAACACTGTAAATTTAAGTGATCCGCTGGCGTATGATTTCGCTGATGATCCTAAATCCGAGATTAAATTCCTGCATCAAGCTCTGCTCAAAGCGTTGAGACCGAACGGCATCTCGAATGCCAGAATCACCATCCTGCGCTATTTATTAAGGTATTCCGATTTGATGAGCGTTTTCATTACAAATTCTTACGTGCGGCAGATGATATGCCCGGTTTCTGAACGATGAGAAGACGTGAATCGATCGCTTGAGAGACTCACAAATCATGCTGCAAGATGTTCTTAGTTGGATTCAGAATCTCGGTTCAGTCGGCGCGATCGCATTTGTCATTTTGTACATTGTCGCTGCGGTGTTCTTCGTTCCTGGAACGATTTTGACGCTGGGTGCGGGGGCAGTGTTTGGCGTGATTTTGGGATCAGTTTATGTCTTTTTAGGCGCAAGTTTGGGCGCGATCGCCGCTTTCCTGGTTGGGCGCTACTTGGCACGAGATTGGGTGGCGAAACGGATTGAAGGAAATGCCAATTTTAAAGCGATCGATGAAGCGGTGGCAAAAGAGGGTTTGAAAGTCGTAATTCTGACTCGGTTGTCACCTGTGTTTCCGTTCACATTGCTAAATTATGCGTTTGGGGTGACGAAAGTTTCGCTGAAAGACTATGCAATTGGTTGTATTGGGATGATTCCTGGAATTGCAATGTACGTCTATATCGGATCGATCGCCGGAAACTTAGCGACGCTAGGAACCACAGAATTAAGTCAAGAAGCCCAACTCGCGCAATGGGGAATTCGGATTATAGGACTGATTGCTACAGTCGTGGTTACTGTGTATGTCACGCGAGTAGCTCGAAAAGCATTACAAGATAGTAATTTAGAACAAAACTAATCTCATGAAAGACACACTAATTTCTCCACTTGATGAATACAATAAGTTACTAGTTTCCCGTGTTCATCCGCTGGATTGGATCAATCCTCAGCCCGTCGATCGATACGATTTAGTTGTCATCGGTGCAGGGACAGCCGGATTAGTCGTAGCGGCAGGAGCAGCCGGATTAGGCGTTGGGCTAAAGATTGCGATCGTTGAAAAGAATTTAATGGGGGGGGACTGTCTGAATGTTGGCTGTGTTCCATCGAAAACGGTGATTCGATCGTCGCGGGTGGTGGCAGAAATGCAGGAAGCGCGATCGTTCGGAGTTGTTCCGCCGGAGCAAATTGAAGTTGATTTTCCGGCAGTCATGAAGCGATTGCGGCGAATACGAGCGGGAATTAGCGATGCGGATTCAGCCCAGCGATTTCAAAAGCTTGGAATTGATGTGTTTTTGGGCGAGGCGAGATTTTTAGATCGTGAGCGGATTGCAGTCGGTGATCAAGTTTTGAAGTTTAAAAAAGCAGCGATCGCAACCGGAGCGCGGGCAAGTTGTCCGGACGTTGCGGGATTAGCAGAGGCGGGGTTTTTGACGAATGAAACTGTCTTTTCGCTAACCGAACGCCCAGAGCAACTAGCAGTGATTGGAGGGGGAGCAATTGGTTGCGAAATGGCGCAAGCATTTCATCGATTGGGTTGCGAAGTGACGTTATTTCATAATAAGGATCGATTACTCAACAAAGCAGATCCTGAAGCCGCTGAAATTTTAAAAAATCTATTCTTGCAAGAAGGAATTCAAA
>DATJEM010000168.1:0-2172 GCA_035496615.1 Leptolyngbya sp. | reverse complement strand
TTGTTATCAAAACTGGTGAATCCAGCTTGGGAAAAACTCTCTCAAGAAAAGCAGCGCACCGACCATTTACTGGTGCTAAAAATGAAAGGGCAGGGAGCCGCTCGAAAGCTGGATGAACTCGAATTTTCGAGCAATCTTGCCAAGCAGCTTTTAGCCTCAAACAATGCGGATTATTTCTACCGCACAGCGCTAAAAGATCTGTCCGATCGACATTACGAATCGTTAGACCAAGCGATCGAACTCACCGCCCAAATCAGCGAATTGAATTTAGCCTACTTGATTGCTCGAAACGGTCGTCCAGAAAATAGCGCTGCCAGCAACCAAACCCACACGCCGACTGCTAAGACAGCATCCAAAAAGGCGGCTCCACCGACCCCGCCGAAACCCGAATCGTTGAGCGATCAGTATTATCGTCGGGCACAAGGATTTACCGCAAAGGGAAATTATGCCCAAGCAACGATAGAATTGCGAGATGCTCTGAAGATTGAGCCAAACAGTAGCCGCTGTCACAGTCTAATGGGCATGGTGTATTTGCGGCAGAACCAACCGACAATGGCGAAGATTCATTTCACTAAAGCCTTGTCGATCGACCCGCAAGATGCGATCGCGTTAGAAGGCAAACAAAAGCTTGAATCGCCGATCGCAAAACAACCGATCAGTAAACCCGCTGCAAAATCCAATGCAGCAACCTTAAAACCGAGCGGCGGTTTGTTTGGTGGTCTTTTTAGCAAGAAAAAGTAGCGCTTAATCTCAAAACACTCAGCTTAATTTCAAAACACTCAATGGTTTACCAGCCCCCCGCAGGCGCACGCGACCTCCTGCCTCTTGATGTCGCCCAAAAACGTTGGATCGAAGATCGGCTTCAGCAGGTGTTTCACCGTTGGGGCTATCACCGCATTATCACATCAACGTTAGAACGTCTTGATACCTTAATGGCAGGCGGCGCGATCGAACGCTCAACCGTGATCCAACTGCATCAACTCGAAGAAGATCCGCTCGGTTTACGCCCTGAGCTAACGGCATCGATCGCTCGCACGGTTGCCACTCGCCTGTCAAACAGCACGTTTCCCCAACGGCTTTACTACAATGCCAATGTGTTTCGTCGCGCTCAAGAAGGCAGCCATACGCATCAGCAGGAATTTTATCAAGCAGGGGTGGAGCTGCTCGGCGGCGGCGGACTACGATCGGATGCCGAAATTCTGCTATTGCTGATGGACTGCCTGAAGAATTTGGATCTATCCGGGCAGTTGATTTTAGGGGAAGCAGAATTAACCCGATCGCTACTTTCGGTTTTTCCCGATGCCATTCGTGCGAAAGTTCGGCGAGCGATCGCCCATCTTGATCGACTCGCTTTGGAGGCGTTGCCGCTATCGGATCAACTGCGCGATCGCGCTTTGTTGCTGTTAGATTTGCGTGGAAAGCCTGCGGATGTTTTACAACGGGTGAGTCATTTAGAGTTAAATGAAGCAGAAAGAACGATCGTCAGCAATCTCAAATCTTTGATTGAACTACTACAATCGAGCGTCGATGTGCCGATCGTTCTCGATTTAAGTTTGATTCGCACGTTCGATTACTACACCGGAATTGTCTTTGAAGTGGCGACGCAATCGGGGCAAGTTGTACTCGGACAAGGGGGTAGGTACGATCGCTTACTGGGGCAGTTTCATCCTCAAGGCGAATCGATTCCGGGAATTGGATTTTCGCTCCAGCTTGAAAATCTGCATCAGCTTTTATTGACGACAGGACAGTTACCGAAACAGACACGATCGTCTGATTGGCTAGTGGTTTCTGAGGTTCCACAGTTGGCGTTTGCTCATGCTCAAAAGCTGCGGGAATCGGGCGATCAAGTTGAAGTGGATCTCAGTTGTGGAACGCAGGATCAGATTCGATCGTATGCTCAACAGCGGCGGATTTCTCAGATTGCTTGGGTGGGAGTCGATGGCTCGATCGTCGTTGAGCGTTGACATCATCCGTCAGACGGATCAAGAAGATTCAACATCCCGTTCAAGCGTTTCTAATATTGACGCTGGCTTTGTACTGCGCGATCGACTCGCTTGCGACTCATTTAGATCGGCTGAATGGTTGAATGTCTACGATCGACAACTCCGTGATCTGTGCGATCGCGCTATCATCCAGCGTTCTTAACAAACGTCGCGCAATCTCAAATTGGAT
>DATJEM010000167.1:0-6047 GCA_035496615.1 Leptolyngbya sp. | reverse complement strand
AAGCAAAAGTCTTGCCGAAAGGTGAAGCAAGGATGTTTGGGTCTTTTCCAAATTATAAGGGGGTCAGCTAAATTGCAGATCCCTGAATCTGCGAAAGTCAACAAACGTAACTCGGAAACTTTGGCAAAAATCCGTAAAAGTACCTGATTATCTTTTGGTTAAAGCAAGATTAATCCCTATTAACTTTCTCGGCGTTTGGAAAGGATAATCAACTGTCCGATCGCACTATCCAAATCATCGACTACTACCGCCGGCGTTGTTGCCAACTGTTGCTTTGCTTCATCCAAATGGGTTCCCAACAATCGCACTACTATCTTAGGCAACGGAGCGCCCCGACTAATTCTACCTTCGTCTTTGGAGCCGATTGCTCGAATCGGAGCCGGAGGACGCAAGAATCGCACGATCGCGTTTGCAACCTGATCGCCTGGAACATTGCCGCCGATGATGTTAATCAGAATCACCTTTACTTGCTTGTTTTGCGCCAGCATTCCCAAGCCTTTTTCTAATCGATCGCACAAGATTTCTGGCTGCCAGTCGTGACGAGTTTCGCTACCGATGTTGAGGTAGTGCAATAGCTTCCCGCCGGACTGAGCGATCAGATCCATCGTCGTCATCGTTAACGCTGCTCCGTTACACAGCACTGCGATTTGTCCCGCAGGGTCGATCGTGTTGAGCGAATCGGGTAAGCGATCGACCACAAACTTTTGCGGTCGATTATCTAACGCCGCTAAGTCAGCGTGACGACCCAACGCCGCATCATTCACTGTCATTTTGCCGTCCAGCGCCATGATTTCCCCAGCGGCATTCACGCCGAGGGGATTGATTTCCACCAGATCTAAATCTTTGTCGATGAACAATCGGTACATTCGCTCAACCACATCGCTGACTGCATTGATCAAATTGCCTCGCAGTCCCATCTTCAGCGCTAATCGTCGTGCATAAAACGGAGAAAATTCTTGATCGATCGTCACCTGCTGCATTTCATCGATCGCAGTCTGCACATCGATCCCTCCTTGTGCCGATCCCAAAATGACGGGGCGACGAATCGATTGGTTTAATGCAACTGCAAGATAAAGTTCTTGCTGTGCCTCGTATTTCGCTTCAGCTAATAGGACTTTGGGATATTCGCCCATGATTGAGAGGTTGAAAATCGAATGGGCTGCCGCGATCGCGTCGATCGTGTTCGATGCAAACCGGATACCGCCAACTCGTCCGCGTTCACCGACATAAACCTGAGACTTGAGCGCGATCGGGAATGGCAGCTTCAGCGCTTTGATGTCGGCTGGGCGTTCGATGCGTTGAGAGGGCAAAACGGGAATGCCCACCTCGCGAAACAGATCTTTGGCTTGATATTCGAGTAAGTCCATTACAGGGAGGGCTGACGGTGACGGGTTTTCCAATCTTTGGCAACGCGATCGATGCCGTAGAACTTTTGCCAAAAGCGATCGACGATCCATGTGGGAAGCACCTTCGTCATCATAAATAAGGTCAAGCCACCCGCGGTAGCCGCTACATATCGAGAACGAGGACGGTTGGCAACGATCGCTTTAATGATCACTGCTGCAACGCGCTCGGAACTCCAAGCTTGACGTTTCGTGATCTTATCCAAGTTCTTCAAATTCTCAAAGGCAGCACGATACGGCGTATTGTTGGCATCTGGCATCGCGGTATCAACTTCACGCCCCGCCACATCAAAAAACTCCGTACTCACCGGCCCCGGTTCGATCACGCTCACCCGAATGTTAAACGGCTCTAATTCCCGCCGCAAACTATCACTTAGCGATTCTAGGGCAAACTTCGACGCGCTATACAATCCACCAAACGGAAACGCAATCCGACCACCGAGCGAACTCATGTTAATAATTTTGCCCCCGCCTTGATTGCGCATTACCGGAACGATTGCCTGAATTAATGCGATCGCCCCAATCACGTTCACCTGAAATTGCCGCTGTGCCGCTTCGATCGGAATCAGTTCGATCGGACCCATTTGCCCATATCCTGCGTTATTCACCAAGACATCCACTCTACCGAACTTGTCGATCGCAGTTTTGGCTAGGGCTTTGACTTGTTCGGGCTGTGCCATATCCGTTACAACGGTGAGAACTTCCGCCCCGGACTGACGAGCGCGATCGGCGATCACGGCTAATTTCTCTGAATTTCGGGCGGCGAGAATCAACCGAATCTGAGGAAAGCGATCGGCTAAAGCTTGCGCGAGTGCGGCTCCGATTCCCGCTGATGCACCCGTAATTAAAACGACTTGAGAAGACATAAAAATAAAAACGTGTGATTTCAAACGTCTAGATACGATACCAGAATGACTAAAACGCAAAACGGAACTCGTCGATCGCGGTTCAGTGCCAACTGCCGATTTTGACTGCTTGGAGTTTGCCCCACATTGCGGAGTGTATTGCTCTATCTTAGATTGGATTTAGACTGACCTTTGCGCTTGATGCCGCACCATTCACAAACTGTATGGAGACGAATTAGAAAGGGGGTTACTGAAAAAAATTAACCCGTTGCTAGGCACAAACGACCTGCTGGCAGCGCCGATCGAGCTTATCGCTAGAAAAGGTTTAACCTGAAGAATCCGTTCCGAACTAAGCTGAACCTTTTTGACCTTGTTGCAGTCCAAACAGTATCTTGAGTTGAAGGCAAGTTCTCAGTGACAGCGGCAACACTCTCTTGGATAGGGTCTACATTCCCGGTGCAAGCCAACCCCTCATCGAATCCTCCGTCTGAGCAGTCCGATCGCGAACTGATCAAAGACTGCATCGCCGGAGATACTCAAAGCTTTCGCCGACTTTATCGACGACATCAGCAGCGAGTTCGGGCGTTGTTGTATCAAATCTGTGATCACGATGCGATCGATGATCTGGTGCAAGAAGTATTTCTGCGAGTGTGGAAAGGATTGCCCAAATTTCGGCAGAGTTCGCAGTTTTCCACCTGGCTGTATCGAATTGTTTGGAATGTCGCATCGGATTATCGTCAAGCGGCGGCAAAAGGTCGATCGCGCTTGCAAATTTTGACGCAACATTCTCCCAAGCAGCAGGATGCTCCCGATCTAATCCAGCTACACTATCAAGATATTGTGAGGCGAGGACTGCAAGAATTGAGCTTTGATCACCGCACGATTTTGGTGTTGCATGACCTTGAAGGAATGCCGCAAAAGGAAGTCGCTGAGATTTTAGAAATTCCAGTCGGTACAGTCAAATCCCGCTTGTTTCATGCACGTGGGGCAATGCGTCAATTTCTCGATCGTCAAGGAGTCCAATTATGAGTCCTTTTCAACCAGAGGACGAGGATCTGACTCAATTTCTTCGTCACCATCGATCGCAGCCGCCTGTCGCTTCACCCGATTTGGAAGATCGAATTGTGCGATCGCTGCCGAAACGATCGCGCTTTTCTCGCCCACTCGTCCTATTTGCATCTGGAATTGCAGCTTGTACGATCGGCGTGATCATGGCTCAACCAGCGCGATCCCCGGCTCCCGATGCCAATACGCTTGAAGCTTTTATGGAAAATAGTTGGTCAACCACGATCGACGGGACACCGACTTCCGGAGCGACTTCTGACTATCTTGCACTCATGGAATCGACTACAAATAATTAAGGAGGTAATTTCTATGTTGCGCCGTGCTTCGATCATTGTGGCTTCGACAGCGTTGGTGTTAGTGGGCGGTGCGGCGGTCTTACGTGAAGTCGGCACTCGGCAAGCTCAATCGGTTGAAATGAGAGAGACCCCAACTCCAAATCGCCCTGGACAAGGTGAGATGGGATTGATGCGAGAACTGAATCTTTCCGCTGATCAAATGAGCAAAATTCAGCAAGTTCGGACTCGGTATCGGGATGAATTGAAACGCGATCGCGATGCCGCCCGACAAGCTCAACAAGAATTACGCACGCTGATGGCTGGAAATGCAACCGATGATCAGATTCGGGAAAAGTATCGCCAAGTCAAAGACCTGAGAACCAAAATTGCGGATGCTCAGTTCAACAGTATGTTAGAGATGCGAAACGTACTGACTCCTGAACAGCGGCAGAAATTTGCGGCACGTATGGACAAGCAGAGAGGCGGAATGTACGATCGAATGCCCAATCGAATGCCAAACCGCGCTCCCGGTGTCTAATCATTAGAAATCTTCTTCGTAAGCTGGAGACTTTTCACCGCCGCCTTCGTTATCTCGCTTGGAACCGAGAAGCTGTAAGCGATCGACCACAATCACAGGCGACGATCGAGCGGCTCCCGTATTTTTGTCTGCCCAAGTATCGAGTTTCAGTGATCCCTTGACTCCGATCAAGCTGCCTTTGCGGACATAGTTTGCGGCAACATCTGCCTGCTTGCCCCAAAGCTCCAGGTTGAACCAATCGGGCTGATCGCTGTTTTTTGTTTGCCGATTTACCGCTAGTGTGAGCCGACATTTGACGCTGCCCGACTCGAAATATTTGACATCGGGTTCACCGCCCACGCGTCCAACCAGCGTTACCACATTCAAGCTCATGGATAGTTCACCTGTACTTTATGAATGGAACGATCCTATCGTAGTCGATTTATTCTCACGATCGACAACAAGGCGGTAAACTCTTATTCGGATACGCAGATCGGTAAATCTCCGGGTTTCTCCCAGTTTGCCTCTAGACTAAGGATTGAAACTGTAATAAAATCCACTATCGATCAGCACGATCAGCATCATTGCATCGCATTCAAACCGTCAGCGCACTCATAGCAGTTTAAGAGGCAAGAACCAGTGGGTCTTTTCAGTCGCTTCTCCCTCTCGCGGGACATGGGTATCGATCTCGGTACCGCCAACACTTTAGTCTATGTATCCGGCAAAGGAATTGTTTTGTCCGAGCCGTCCGTGGTCGCGATGGATCAAACCGAAAAAATTCCTTTAGCGGTCGGTGAAGACGCAAAGCGAATGCTCGGTCGGACTCCCGGCAACGTGGTTGCACTGCGCCCGCTGCGGGATGGTGTGATCGCTGATTTTGATACGGCTGAACTGATGCTGAAACACTTTATTCAGCGAGTTCACGAAGGAAAAGCATTAGTTTCGCCTCGGATTGTGATCGGGATTCCCAGCGGGGTGACGGGTGTAGAGCGTCGCGCTGTGATGGAAGCGGCTTCGCAAGCAGGCGCGCGAGAAGTTTATCTGATTGATGAACCTGTAGCAGCGGCGATCGGGGCGGGTTTGCCCGTGGCGGAACCGACCGGAAACATGATTATTGATATCGGTGGCGGAACGACTGAAGTGGCAGTCCTGAGTTTGCAGGGTACGGTTTTGAGCGAATCGGTACGAGTGGCAGGCGATGAATTGAGCGATGCGATCGTTCAGTACATGAAGAAAGTTCACAACCTGGTCATTGGGGAACGCACCGCTGAGGAAATTAAGATTCAAGTCGGTTCCGCTTATCCTAGCCTAGCTGATGAAGAGGTCATGGAAGTGCGCGGCTTGCACTTGCTCTCTGGCTTACCGCGAACCGTGACGATTAAAGGACCTGAAATTCGTGAAAGTATGTCCGAACCGCTTTCGGTGATTATCGATGCGGTGAAGCGGACTTTGGAGCGAACTCCACCGGAACTAGCAGCCGATATTATCGATCGTGGCATTATGCTGGCGGGCGGCGGCGCACTGCTGAAAGGAATTGATACGTTGATTAGTCACGAAACGGGGATTGTCGTTCATGTGGCTGCCGATCCGCTAAGTTGTGTTGTGTTGGGAACCGGACGCGTGTTAGAAAACTTTAAGCAGTTAGAGCGGGTCTTTAGCACCCGTCCACCCAGATAGATTGTCCTGATCGGGCGATCGTCAGCGTGGAGATTGTGTATAGTTTCGTGTCTACGAAACCCTGTAAACCATGCCGTCTATGACTTGAGAACGCTGAATGTACGAATTGCGCCGCTGGTGGGATCGATTTGGGATTCCATTTACTCTAGCCACCCTGGGATTGGGGACGGCACTCTTGGTTCGTCAAACTCAGGCAGGTTTTGTGATGGACACTTACCAGTGGTTGACTCGTCCGTTTCAGTCCAAAGCCGCTTTGCCGGATCAG
>DATJEM010000166.1:0-5381 GCA_035496615.1 Leptolyngbya sp. | reverse complement strand
CTTCTTCAGCGACTAGCGCGTCAGTTAACTGACTAATTGCATCTCGATTTTGTTTAAGTTGAGCAATCAGTGGATCTTGGGCGGGTAGCTGTCTCGGTTTACCAGAATACTGCTGAATTGATTGTTCAAACAGCTTCAATCTTTGAGAAATTAGCCTTTCTAAGCTGTTTAATCGATTTTGCTGTCCCGGAGTATCAGCGAGAGACTGCCGGAATCGATCGATCTGCGCTTTGAGCGTGCCACCTGCTTTGATATATCGGGCGAGTTCTGCCGGATCGCCGAATAGAATATAGCCTCTGCGCCCTGCCTCTGCATCAGTCAGCGTTGCAGAAATGCTGGTCAAATCTTTGAGAACTGTGTTTGTCTGTCTGACTCGCTTCGCGCTTTCAGCTAGCTGAACCGCATTTTGATAAGACACAAAGCTAACCATTCCAATCAGCAACAGCACCAGCCCAAATCCGCCCGTCACCCATTTGCCTTCAAGTGTCCAAGTGATGGGAAATTTCGTTGGATTGCGGGTGTCAGGATGATTGCTCATAGATGCAAAGATTCAGCAGCGATCGCAGTACAATCCTTTAGAATCAAGTCATACCGAATTGATTCTTGAGTGCGATAGAAGCTTCATGCGGATTTTAGTAGTTGAAGACGATGTACAAATTGCCGATATGTTAGCGGAGGCGCTGACCAATCGCCAGTATATCGTTGATCTGGCGCAGGATGGTGGGATTGCCTGGGATTGGGTCGAACTGCATGACTATGATTTGATTGTGCTAGATGTAACGTTGCCCAAAATGAATGGGTTGCTGTTCTGTCAAATGCTGCGCGATCGAGCCATTTCCATTCCGGTATTGATGCTGACCGCGCGAGATACGATCGCCGATAAAATCATTGGCTTAGATGTTGGAGCCGATGCTTATATGGTCAAACCTTTTGACCTAGAGGAACTGTTGGCGCAAATTCGGGCACTATTGCGGCGACGGAGTTCTGTCGCTCAGGCGAATCTATCGTGGGGAGAGCTATGCCTCAATCCTGATACTTATGAAGTGACCTATGAAGCAGAACCGCTGCGACTCACCCCGAAAGAATATGCGTTGTTAGAGCTACTCATGAGCAACGGTCGGCGGGTGTTGAGTCGTCCTGGAATTATCGATCGACTCTGGACAGTTGATGATTCTCCCACCGAAGAAGCAGTAAAAACCCACATCAGAACCTTACGGCAAAAGCTGAGAATTGCAGGCGCACCCAGCACCCTGATCGAAACCGTACATGGATTAGGCTATCGAATGAGGCAACTCGATTAGCCCACCCGAAATCCCTCTGATTCTTTTCCTAAAAACCTCCACTTCATCGTTAAGCTCAAACTCGCTCATACTGTCATTGAGGACGGATGGATCTAGGACAGACGAATTTAAGGTGAATAGATAGGGTGAATAGATAGGGGCACTCAATGATTCTTGTGATTGAAGATAACTTCCAAAGCCGCGAATTGCTTTGTGATTATCTAGAAGTTTGTGGCTTTAGCGTCGTGAGCGCAGACGATGGAAAAGCCGGACTTGAAGTCGCAAATCAGCAACTACCTGACCTGATCATCTCAGACATTGATATGCCCTGGATGAATGGCTTTCAGGTCTTAGAACATCTGCGGCACAATCCGCAAACGGCTCATATTCCCTTTGTGGTCTACACTGCGGCTTCTGAGCGGCATCGCAAAACGCTTGCAACGCATTTAGGCGCGAATGCCTATCTGACAAAGCCTTCCGACCTCTCTGCGATTATGCAAGTTATCAATCAACAGCTTCAGAGCCGTGCAGCCCTCTAAAGGTTTGAACTCACTGCCTAGATAGATTCGCAGTCAGACATCCACGCTTTGATTACCTGAGCGATCGAACGGATTGCGATCGTGACTTGATCAATCGGCATTGTGACGATCGCAGCTTTGCGGCATCATTCCTCTTAGAAAGCAGTTTCGCCTCATCCAATGCAGGAAGCTGATGCACTCAGGGTGGATCTGAGCGAAGTTCCATCACTGGGAGTCACTGCTTCACTGGCGATCGAAAATGTGATTCGAGATGCCCGCGACAGAGGACTCAGCGTTTATATTGTGGGGACGCACAAGAAAATTTAGCAGCGATTCCGAAAATTAGGGCTGTTTGATCGGATTCAGCCTGATCAGGGGCTGCACGATCGTAGCGCAGCGCTGCATCAAGCCGCTGCCCAAGTAGCTCCCACTGGACTATCGCTTGAACCCACTTAGGGTTATATTCACTGAAGCAATTCGCTGATCTGTTACCCCTCCAGAATTGAACCTATGCTTTTTCCTTGTACGATCGTACCCTTTCTAAGTGAGATACCTTCTGGGCTTTTGATGTCGCCGCTTTTAGCCGCCGCCGACGCAAATGATGCTCCGATCGTTCTCACAGGCGTTTTGTTGAGCTTGGTCGTGATTTATGTCGCGAGCAAATTCGGCAGCGAATTATCTAAGCGACTCGATTTACCCCCAGTTTTGGGCGAACTGGTGGCGGGTGTGATCGTCGGGGTGTCTGCCTTGCACCTGCTGATGTTTCCAGAGGGCGGCGCTCAGGCATCTGATTCTTTGGTGATGACCGTCTTGCAAAGCATCGAAAATCTTAGCCCGGAGACCTTGACGAGTATCTTTCAGTCTCAGAGTGAGGCAATTTCGATTCTGGCTGAACTTGGGGTGATTGTTCTGCTGTTTGAGATTGGGTTGGAGTCAGACCTGAGACAACTCAAAGAAGTGGGGTATCAAGCAGCAGTTGTCGCTTGTGTGGGAGTTGCTGCGCCGTTTGCGGCAGGGACTTATGGGTTGATGTGGCTGTTTCACGTTCCGGCAATTCCGGCAATTTTTGCGGGTGCGGCTTTGACTGCGACCAGTATTGGGATTACGTCCAAAGTACTGTCAGAACTGGGACAACTCAAATCCAAAGAAGGTCAAATCATTGTCGGAGCCGCTGTGATTGATGACGTGCTAGGGATTTTGGTGCTGGCAGTGGTTGCGAGCTTGGCAAAAACCGGAGAAGTGGACATTGGAAATGTGATTTACCTAATCTTGAGTGCAACGGTGTTCTTGATTGGCTCGATCGTACTGGGTAACTTTTTCAACAAAAGCTTTGTATTCAGCGCCCAAAAGCTGAAAACGCGCGGAAACATTGTGATTCCGGCGTTAACCTTTGCCTTTTTTATGGCGTTTCTCGGCAATGCAATTCATTTAGAAGCTATTTTAGGCGCATTTGCGGCTGGGCTAGTGCTGGATGAAAGCGATCAGCGCAATCAGCTAGATGAGCAGATCAAGCCGATCGCAGATATTTTAGTGCCGATCTTCTTTGTGACGGTTGGGGCAAGAGCCGATTTGAGCGTTCTCAATCCGATCGTGCCAGAAAATCGCCCTGGCTTGGTGATCGCTGGCTTTTTGATGGTGGTGGCAATTCTCGGCAAAGTTGTGACAGGATGGGTGATTACGGGGCAGCCAGGGATTAATCGCCTCGCGATCGGGATTGGGATGATTCCCCGGGGGGAAGTGGGGCTAGTATTTGCCGGAATTGGTTCTGCGAGTGGCGCACTGAGTAAGCCTTTAGAAGCTGCGATTATTATTATGGTGATTCTCACTACGTTTCTCGCGCCGCCGTTTTTGAGAATTGCGTTTGGCGAGTTGTCGGAATCTCAACCGCCTGTAGAATCTGCTGATTAATCGAATCTGCTGATTAATCGATAGGATTGATCAAAGTTCAATGTTTTCAACTCAAAGATTTTGAAGTCTCTATGCTGCTTGCGAATCGATATGAAATTGTCCGGCTGTTAGGCGAAGGAGGCTTCGGGCGAACCTTTGTGGTAGAAGATACACAGATGCCTTCTAAGCGGCTCTGTGTGCTGAAGCAACTGAAGCCGATGACAACGGAGACAGCGGTTTACCAAGTGATTCAAGACCGCTTTCAGCGAGAAGCCGCCATCTTAGAAAGGCTGGGGGAAAGACATCCGCAGATTCCGAAGCTCTATGCTTACTTTACCGATGCTGGACAGTTTTATCTGGTTCAAGAATGGATCGAAGGGGCAACGCTAGAACAATCGATCGCGGATGGGACGGTGTTTGACGAAGGTGCGGTGCAGCAAATTCTTCTAGACTTACTGCCTGTGCTGGACTTCATTCACACTCAGGGAATGATTCATCGCGACATCAAACCCGAAAACATCATTCTTCGACAGTCCGATCGCCGCACCGTACTCATTGATTTCGGCGCGGTGCGTGAAACCATGGGCACGGTGTACAACTCTAGAGGCAATCCGACTAGTTCGATCGTCATTGGTACTCCGGGTTATATGTCAGCCGAACAAGCCGCAGGCAGACCGATTCCGTCTAGCGATCTCTACAGTTTGGGATTAACGGCGATTTATCTTCTCACCCGCAGAATGCCGCAGACGCTAGAAACCGATTTGCAGACGGGAGAAATTTTGTGGCAGCACGTTGCGCCCGGCTTGAGTCCAAAATTTGCCGCGATTTTGACACAGATGATTCGATCGCATCCCAGAGATCGCTATGCCAGCGCGGCTCAGGTTCAAGCTGCTTTAGAGCCATCCGCTCCTTTGCCCTCGACAATTTTGCCATCGGAGCCGTCTGCGATGGGAACGATTGCGATCGCTCCGAGCTACCCGCCAGCGGGTGCGTCTAGTCCCGCGACGAGGGTTGCTACTGCGTCCGAGCCACAGAGATCGCTGTGGCTGATTTCGGGTCTAATTGGCGGTGGACTGTTGATTGCTGCGATCGCGGCTGGCTTTTTCCTCAATCGCGATCGTCCGGTCGCACCCCCGATCGCGGAGTCTCCGAGTCCTAGCATCCCTCCAGTCTCTAGTCCGACCCCAACTTCTAGCCCATCGACTCAAGCGAGTCCGCTCACGATCCCCTCTGAACCTAGCCGTCCCGATCGTCGATCGCCTGCTCCTTCGCCAACGGCATCCCCACAAGGCATTTCTGAGCCGCTTCTTTTAGAAGGGATTGCTGGGGGACAGGTTCAGGTTTATTCGCAACCTTCGACGCGATCAACTTCGCCGAGCTATGGTTTGACGGGCGATCGTGTGACTGCGCTGCGACGAGTGGTCGGAGACGATCAAGCCACCTGGTTTTTTGTCAGATTTCCGTCTGGGGCTGAGGGATGGGTACAAGCAGAACAGACGCGATCGGTGAATGATCCGCCCAAGTCAGAATTTCCGCGATCGGCGCAACTGATTGGTCAAACTCCCGGCAGCCGCGTCAATCTTCGGTCGGCTCCTTCTAATCGTGCGAGTTCTCCAAGCTATGGATTAGTGGGTGATCAAGTGACGGTGATTCAGCAAGCGCGAGGCGATGATAGCAATCTGTGGTACTTTGTCGA
>DATJEM010000165.1:0-7850 GCA_035496615.1 Leptolyngbya sp. | reverse complement strand
TGCTGTTCTTGCCAGCCGCGATTGGTGAACCGACTGCCCATAAAAAAGCGGCTAATTTTCATCTGTCCGCTAGAATCTTGCAGCGTTAATTCTAAGATGGTTAGCTTATTGTTGCGCGGACTGGTGAAGACGTTGCAGCTTTTGATCGTGGCAACGATCGTCACAGTTTCCCCGACTTCCAACTCGCGAATTTTCACTTGCTTCGCGTAGTCAATGTGATCGCGAGGATAGTAATACAAAACGTCTCGAACGTAGTAAATTCCAAGCTTGGCAAGCTTTTCGGCATTTTTAGCACCGATTCCAGGAAGATAAGTAATCGCCTGGGTGAGCGGAATATCACGCGGGGTTTCAGCGATCGCAGCAACGGCGGGACGAGCAGCGATCGGAATCACTTGACGCGGAGTTTTCTCGACCGGTTTTTCTTCAGATTTTTTAACTTGATAGAGAAAACGGCGGGTTTCAGCAACCAAATGCTGACGTTCCGAGAATTCGAGATCAGAATATTTGGCGAATTGATTTGCGATCGCTTGACATTTTTCTTTCTCAGGATTTTGCAGCGCTTCCGTTGAGTCGCTCAAGCTCAATCGCAAAAATTCACTGAAGCGAAATTGATTTCCCTTCAGATCATTAAATCCGCGATCGGCTTCCACCGACAGCGCTTTTTGTAGTCGCACCAAATCCATAGAAATGCAGCAATTTCACTGATTCGCACTGATGAAGTCTAGCAAAATTCGCTGATGAATTGTGCCTAAGGGTTGAATTTGGTTGGCTCGATCGCTGAACCGATTGCCTCGCTGAATGTCCGATCGCGTAAAAAAGCCCAAATCCCAACCTTCGATCAGCGTCAGTGCTTCAACTCCGACCGTGAGCGGAGCCGAAAAGACATGGCGAGTGGCGCGATCGTCGTCATACACCCCAAACTTCACGGGGTCAGTGACCGAATAGCAAATTTCCTCTTGCAATTCCCGCACAACTGCCAATTCAGGAGACTCATTCAATTCAATATGTCCCCCAAATAGTCCCCAATGCCCCGGATAGGCAATGTTCGGAACGTTGTCGCGTAGCTGCAAAAGAAATTGATCCCGCTGATAAAGAATTGCGATCGCTACATCTGGCTTCATTGGCGCTCAAGGTTGCTCAAGATAGACGGTACTTTGATCCTTTCCAGCCAGATCGATTTTTTCAAGCCGCACCTTGCCTTGAACGTTCACTTGGCTGCCGATCGCCGGAATCGATCGACTCGTCACCACCCAAACGCTTCCGGTTTCGTCTTTCACTTCATAAGCCTTCAAGCCACCCATCAAGGGCGCTTCAGCATTGATTTTGCCTTGCACTTGAACGACGCGATCGCGCTTTAGCCCTACATCTTTGATGTTCACCTGCTCTCCCGGTTCCAACGCGGAAAACACATTATTCGACGCAGCGGGCAAATTTGGGGAAGCACTACAACTAACCGTACTCAAACAGACTGCACTCAAACACAAAGCTGTCAATCCAAATCGTGAGAAACTCATAAGTCAAACCTGCTCTTAACATCCTGAGAAAATCAAGCGATCGCACCCGATCCACTTAACCATTTCAATTCAAGAGCAATCCTCCACAGCACATTGTCATCAATCCATTGATCGATCGCGAAGCGCGTTATTTTAATCTTGCATCTTTCACAAGACAGCGCGAATCTGCGACACTATTAAGGTCAATATTCAAAGATCCAAAAGATCGTGACCTAAAACCGGGAAACTCAACCCGCAACTTAATCAATCTGAGAAGTCTTGGTTCACATTCTGAACGATTTTTTGAAGTTTTGGTCACTCAATTTTGCATCGACTCGATTTTTATGTCTTCGATCGCTCAACTGCTCGACGGTAAAGCCCTCGCCCAAAAAATGCAGGCTGCCCTCACCGCACAGGTTCAGGCACTTGTCCCTAAATATGGTCGCCCTCCCGGTTTGGCGGTTCTCATGGTCGGAGACAATCCCGCCAGTGCCGCTTATGTGCGCAACAAAGAAAAAGCCTGTGCTGCGGCGGGAATTGCTTCTTACGGCAAACACTTCCCCACTGAAACGACTCAAGCTGAACTCGCGAACACAATCGCCGAACTCAACCAAGACGATCGCGTGGATGGGATTCTCGTTCAGTTGCCCCTCCCGGATCATCTCGATAGCGTGACATTACTCAATCAAATCGATCCCAACAAAGACGTAGACGGCTTGCACCCGATGAATTTGGGGCGACTCGTCAGAACTGAGCCAGGATTGAGAAGCTGTACCCCCTTTGGCGTAATGCGGCTGTTGGAGGAATACAACCTCGACCCGAATGGAAAAACCGCCATCGTCGTGGGGCGCAGCATTTTAGTTGGAAAACCGATCGCGTTAATGCTGCTAGATGCAAATGCGACCGTCACGATCGCGCATTCCCGCACCCCGAACCTAGCAGACCTGACTCGAAGCGCCGATATTCTCGTTGCGGCTGTCGGTCGTCCAAATTTAATCACCGCTGAAATGGTCAAGCCAGGCGCGATCGTGATCGATGTCGGTATCAACCGCATCACCGATGAAACCGGAAAAAGCCGACTGGTTGGAGATGTCGATTTCGAGCCAGTCCAGTCTGTAGCGAAATATCTGACTCCGGTTCCGGGTGGAGTTGGTGCGATGACTGTGACCATGCTGTTGCACAATACAGTATGGAGCTATGAACAACGCTGCCAGAAATGAACTTACCTAGAACTGCGGATTTACGAAGAGGAGACACCGGAATGGTCGTAACAGGAGAAACGCAATCAAATCAAGCCGCACAATTTGATTTGAAAAGCTATTTAGCGGCAAGACAGCAGCAGGTCGAAACCGCCCTCGATCGCGCCTTTCCCGTGGTCTATCCCGATAAAATTTACGAAGCGATGCGCTATTCGCTGTTTGCCGGAGGAAAAAGACTCCGCCCCGTTTTGTGTCTCGCCACCTGCGATCTGCTCGGTGGCACGTCCGAAATGGCAATGCCAACCGCCTGCGCCCTCGAAATGATCCACACCATGTCATTGGTTCACGACGATCTTCCCGCGATGGATGACGACGACTATCGCCGCGGCAAATTAACCAACCACAAAGTATTCGGGGAAGCCGTCGCAATTCTTGCGGGAGATGGATTGCTTGCTTATGCGTTTGAACATATTGTTGAAGAAACGCGGAACGTCAGCAGCGATCGTTTACTCAAAGTGGTCGCTCGTCTCGGTCGCGCCGTCGGAGCCGCTGGACTGGTGGGCGGTCAAGTCGTCGATCTCGATTGCGAAGGCGTAAAAGATGTATGCTTAGACACCCTAAACTTCATCCACACGCACAAAACAGCAGCACTACTCGAAGCTTCGGTCGTGAGTGGTGGTATTCTGGCAGGTGGTTCAGATGCCGATATCCAACATCTGACCCGGTATGCTCAATCGATCGGTTTAGCTTTCCAAATCGTAGATGATTTGCTTGACATTACCTCCACCCAAGAAGAATTGGGCAAAAGCATCGGCAAAGATGTCAATGTCGAAAAAGCAACTTACCCACGGCTCTTGGGGATGGAAGAATCCCGCCGCCAAGCTCAACAATTGGTGGAGCAGGCAAAAGCTGAGGTGGCTCAGTTTGGTGAAACTGCTTTGCCACTGATTGCGATCGCTGACTACATTACCGCTCGAAAAAACTAACTTTAAACGCGACTCTTTACCCCCTAAACGAATGCAGGACTTTGGCGACATCATTGATAACAGAGTGCTGCTCTTAGCTCTCACTGCCTGTCTAATTGCTCAAGCGACAAAGTTAGTTATCGAACTGATTGTGCATCGCAAAGTCAATTTTCGGGTGCTGGTCGAAACGGGCGGGATGCCGAGTTCTCATTCGGCGCTGGTGACTGCTTTAGCGATGGGGGTTGGACTAACCGACGGTTGGGCAAGCACACAGTTCGCGATCGCTACGATCGTCGCTTTTATCGTGATGTACGATTCTCAAGGTGTGCGGCAAGCAGCGGGAAAACAGGCAAAAATTCTCAATCAAATCATTGATGAGTTTTTCACAGGCGAACATCATTTCAACGAAGATCGCTTGAAAGAATTGTTGGGACATACTCCGGTGCAGGTGATCGCTGGCGCGTTGCTTGGAATTGTGGTTTGTGTCATGGGTGACTGGTGGTTAGGGGGGAGTTGGCGATCGCTGTTTGTGCAAATTGCCGGAGTTCACTAGCCTGTGGGCGCAAGTTCGATCGCGAATTTTGCGCTAAAAACAGGAGAGCATTTAAAAGATTCCTGAAGCGATGTCTCATTTGAACAATGTGGTTTAGGTTCAAATAATTCAGGATATTGCGATCGCGGCTTATTCCGACCAGTAACCAATTAGAGAGCGACGAATCAATTTGGTATCAGCGTCGAAGTTCAGAGCGGGTTGAGAAGCCACGGACTATCCTGCTCTGAATTCTCAAGGTTTCCGATCGCAACAATACCAGCCGCTTCCTGCACGACTGGTACTTCAAAATGTCTTTAATTTGAATCGGCTACTCTATTTTTGTGTACGAAGTAAAGTCTTGATTTTGAATGGCTTGTTTGACAATCGGGGTTAATTTCTGCCGCCAATAGCGAATATCTGGAAACTCTGCGGCGATCTGGAGAATCTCACTCCAGCGGTTCTGCTGGGCGGCAGCACGAGCGATCGTGTACTTTGATTCTGCCTGATTCCAGATTCGCGGCATCGTTTTGAGCGAGATTTGAGCTTGGGGATAAGCGGCGCTATCTGCCGAGACCGCTTTGGCAAGCGCGATTGCACCCGTTAAGTTACCCGACTGAAACTGAAACATTGCCTCACGATACAGTCGGCTCCCTTCGTCATCCGGCAACATGGCTAAAGCCGGATCGCTCACCCGCTTGTGAACTGTAATTGCCGCCGGAAGATCACCCTCACAGGTTTCGCGAGTGAGATTCTGATAAACCCATCCGGTGACGGGGGCACTAATTTTGAGCCAGCCTTCTTGCTTTGAAACGACTGTAAGCACCTCGCCATTATTCAAAGATCCAATAATATTTCCCGATCGTTCTACCGGGGTGGCTCTGACATTCAGCGGCGGTTTCGCATCAAATACGACGGTTTTGCACTGATTCGTCTGATTCGTCTGATTCGTCTGATTCGTCTGGGCAGATTCGGCACGCTTTACCATCGATCGAGGAGACATAAGTGCATACAAAGTCCCAGCAGCAGTGACCGTGGCGGTGAGACAAGCCCCAATGAATAAAGGAGATTTCAGAATCGTTTTCGCGTTAGCCGACATGGTGATGCCTCAGGCGGATCAATTTTAAGGGCAGAAAATTTAAGCCTTTACAGAAAACAGTTAGCCCTGCAAAATTCTGTTTGCGCTCTACTCTTGTAGATTGCCTTATCAACCGCTTGAATGTGTTCAGAAGTCCCCACAGTAAAGACCGATGCGCGATCGCAAATGAATCGTGTTCTCCCACTTGACAATCACTGATCATTTGACCAAAGCGGAGGTTTACCCTGCTGCTGACGCTTTCTCTTTGCACAAGCTTAATCTGTCGCAACATTCTGGTACACTTTTGGATGCTCAAGTATCGAAAGTAGCAATGGAAATCGGTCAAAAAGTTCGCGTTCGTCGGTTGCGCGATCGTGTGTCTCAACAAGTGATCAAAAAGCTCGGAGCGATCGGCACGGTTCGCCAATTCAAGGTAGTCGATGGGAAAGGGTTGGGGATGTTAGTGCAGTTTGAGGATCAGTTTTCGACCTGGTTTTTTGAAGACGAGTTAGAACAATCCGATTAATTGATCTGGCAGTCGATACCATAAGGAGGTGAGGAGTTTAAACGATCGTTTCGGCTCCTGACTTCCTCTACGATCGGACAATTGGCTATGGCTTTTATATTGACATTTTTGGGTAAGGGCGGCACAGGACGCACGACGATCGCGATCGCTGCGGCGAAAAAGTTCGCGAATCAAGGAAAGCGCGTCTTGCTGGTTGGGCAAGATTCGAGTCCCGCGTTTGGGTGGATGGTGGGTGCGTCGGTGAGCGCTGATCCAGCGGAGATCGCGCCAAACCTTAGTGTAGTTCAACTGCAAACGGCAACGCTATTAGAACGCAGTTGGGATCAGGTCAAACAGCTTGAAGCGCAATATCTCCGAACCCCGTTTTTTAAGAATGTGTTTGGTCAAGAACTGGGGATTTTTCCAGGATTGGATCAGCTTTTGGCGCTGAATGCGCTGCGAGAATTCAATCAGAGCAATCGCTATGATGCGATCGTTTACGATGGCGCAGGCGATCAAGATACATTGCGAATGATTGGAACGGCTGAAACGGCAAGCTGGTATATTCGCCGATTCCGCCAAGTGTTTGCCGACTCCGATTTGGGTAGAACGCTCTCCCCGTTTATTCAACCGGTTGCCGGGGCAATTTTCACAAATGTGAATTTTGCCGGAGACAACTTTGCTCAACCGACTGGAGAAATGAACAGCTTGTTAGAGCAAGGTAAGCAAGCCATCAGCGATCCAAAACAGATGGCAGCGTATTTGGTCACGACGGAAGATGAAAGCGCGATCGCCACCGCAAAATATCTCTGGGGCAGCGCGCAACAAGTGGGTCTAACCGTCGCGGGCGTTCTGCTCAATCGATCGACCGATGCTTTCAAGCTCGGCGAAACCTTTGAACCGCTGGCAATTTCCACCGTTCCCGTACAGCCCGTGAATGATTGGCAACCTTTAATCGATGCGTTACCTGACTTCGATCGCGCCGCTGGAGTCCCCCGCCCGATCGCGGTCAATGTTGCGGAAAGGAAAGTAAGCTTATTCTTGCCGGGGTTTGATAAAAAGCAAGTCAAACTGACTCAGTATGGAACTGAGATTACGATCGAGGCGGGTGATCAAAGACGAAATATCGATCTGCCTGCGGCACTGCGGGGACAACCCGTAACGGGCGCAAAATTCCAAGATGGCTACCTCATTATTTCTTTCTAAACCTCATGACAGACTCTCCCGAACTCACGACTGATTCTCAAGAGAGCGTTTCCCCGGAGGATCGCTCAGCAAAAACTCGTCAGCTTCTTGGTATGAAAGGGGCGGATGTTAAAGGTGCGTCGATCTGGAAAATTCGGTTGCAATTGATGAAGCCGATTACCTGGATTCCGCTGATGTGGGGGATTCTCTGCGGTGCAGCTTCATCGGGAAATTACCACTGGGTTCTAGAAGATGTGCTGAAAGCGGCAGCTTGTATGCTGTTGGCAGGTCCATTGCTGACCGGATACACGCAGATCATGAACGACTACTACGATCGAGAAATTGACGCAATCAATGAGCCTTATCGCCCGATTCCGTCCGGGGCAATTTCTTTACCGCAAGTGGTGATCCAAATTTGGCTGCTGCTATTGAGCGGCGTTGGATTAGCCTATGTCCTCGATCGGTGGGCAGGTCATGAATTTCCGACGATCACGGTGTTAGCGATCGCCGGATCATTCCTGTCGTACATTTATTCCGCCCCACCGTTGAAACTAAAGCAAAACGGCTGGCTCGGCTGTTATGCGCTCGGTGCAAGCTACATCGCGATTCCCTGGTGGACAGGACATGCGCTGTTTGGCGATTTGAACCCGACGATCATTTTACTGACTTTGTTTTATAGTTTTTCGGGGTTGGGCATTGCGATCGTCAACGACTTCAAAAGCGTCGAAGGCGATCAAGCGCTAGGACTCAAATCGCTGCCCGTAGTATTTGGTATAACCACAGCGGCTTGGATTTGCGTCATGATGATCGATCTGTTCCAAGTGGGTGTTGCAGGTTACTTAATATCCGTACACGAGAATTTGTATGCTACCTTGCTGGTTTTGTTGATCATTCCA
>DATJEM010000164.1:0-4956 GCA_035496615.1 Leptolyngbya sp. | reverse complement strand
ATCCGAGGAAATGCTGAGACATTCGATTCGATTGCTACTGCACTACCTCAAATTCTGGGATGTGCCTATCCCAGGTTGATTCATACTCTTATTCAGCAACGCCGAAAAATGTACCACATCACACGATCGTAATCATCGGGATGAATTAGTTTGATCAGAACATCGCCATCCATTTCCTGAATTTCTTCTGGCGTGAATCCCAGCAGGTCTATGACTTGACGACTAACATAGACGCTGCGGCATTCAACCAGATCAAGAATGTAGAGGATGCCGGGAAAGGCTTCGGTGAGATATTGGTTGAACCGTTCGCTTTCTTGTAGTTTCTGTTGAGTTTGAGCCAGCTTACGTTTGAGGTCAGCATTCTCGATCGTTTTCCACAGCGTTTCTGGCGTGATCTGATCTTTGATCAAAATATCTTCTGCGATCGCTTCGTCTCTTTGTTCTGCAATCACAATTACCGCAGGACATGATGCTCCCAAAGTTGACCGAATTTCTTCTATTAATGTAAACTGCGAAATATGCAGCAAGATCGCATCGATCGATTGACTGCGACACACCTGAAGGGCATCGCTGGACGTTGCTTCTAGGATTGTGCAGGCAGAAACATTGGCAAGGGAACGGGAATACGTTTCTCGATCGAGTTCGTTGCTATCAACGATCAAGATCTTGAGTAATGACTCAATCAACATTTTTTATCTCAGCGCAAAATAAGCCGCAGTGCAAAATCGGTTCAGACTACGTAAGTTTGAGCGTTTCTCAAGGTAGATTGTAAACCTAGCTTGAGAAACAGTATCGCTGAACGAGGCGGATTAATTCAAGCGGATCGACGGGTTTCGTCAAGTAGGCATTGAAACCAGAGTGGATCGCTTGCTGCCGATCTTCTTCACGGGCATAAGCAGTCAGCGCGATCGCTGGAAGTTCTGCACCTTGCGGCAGTTTACGCACGAGTTCAATCAGTTGGAAGCCGTTCATTTCGGGCATCGCAATATCGCTGATCAACACCGTCGGGAATTCGTTCTTCAGCAGTGATAGAGCTTCATTCGCATTTGTGGCAACCGTGACGATCGCGCCTTCTTCTTCGAGCATAAACCGCAGGAGATCCCGCGTATCCGGATCGTCATCGACCACAAAAACATTCATCTGCTGTAACGTTTTCATCGTTGGTGAGCCTAGTCTACATGGAGAGACGATTCAAAATTTTTTAGTAAAAGTTATACATTGTGAAGCTTAGCCTACGTCTCCCGATAGGGCAAGTCTTCCACCCAAAGGAAGAGAACTGCTAGCCTAGAACAGTCTTAACCCTACACGATCGCTGATGTTATACCGCCGCTTTGGACGCACCGAACTGCAAATGCCCCTGTTTTCCTGTGGAGGAATGCGCTATCAATACAAATGGCAAGATGTGCCGCCAGATCAAATTCCCGCAGATCATCAGGCAAATTTAGAAGCCACGATTCGACGATCGTTTGAGTTGGGAATCTATCACATCGAAACCGCACGAGGCTATGGTTCCTCTGAAATGCAGTTGGGTCAAATTTTGCCCAAACTGCCGCGTGAGAAGCTAATTGCTCAAACCAAAATTTCACCCGTCGCCGATCCAAAAGCATTCCGCGATACCTTTGAACGATCGCTTGACTATCTCAAATTAGAGTCCGTCGATTTATTAGGTTTACACGGCATCAACAACGCGGAAACATTGGATAACGCATTGCGATGCTTGGAAGTAGTGCGAAGCCTTCAAGATCAAGGCAAAGTTCGATCGGTCGGATTCTCCACGCACGGTGCAACCGAGATTATTGTCAAAGCGATCGAAACGAACCAATTCGATTACGTCAATCTGCACTGGTACTATATCAATCAGCAAAATTGGCGAGCGATCGCCGCTGCGAATGCTCACGATATGGGCGTTTTCATCATCAGCCCGTCAAATAAAGGTGGCAATCTCTTTGATCCGCCTCAACGATTGGTTGATCTTTGTGCGCCCCTTTCTCCGATCGTCTTCAACAATCTCTTTTGTCTCAGCCATCCGCAAGTTCACACGCTGAGTATCGGAGCCGCCAAACCCAGTGATTTTGATGAACATTTGAAAACGTTGGCACTGCTCGATCGCGCCGACGAAATTTTGCCGCCGATCATGCAGCGATTAGAGCAAGCGGCGATCGAGCGGCTCGGCGAGGACTGGGTGAAAAATTGGCACACCGGATTACCGACGATCGACGAAACACCCGGACGGTTAAATCTCCACACCGTTTTATGGCTGAGAAATTTGGCGATCGCTTACGATTTGGTTGATTATGCCAAAATGCGCTACAACCTGCTTGGACAAGGAAGCCACTGGTTTCCGGGTGCGCGAGTGAATGAAATCGAGATCGACGCGCTGCGCCCCTGTTTAGTCCGGAGTCCCTTTGCCGATCGTATTCCCGACCTGCTGCGTGAAACCGAGCAGCTTCTAGGCGGTGAAGCCGTCCAGCGACTTTCTCAACAGTAACAATTGAAAAAATTCTTCCAATTTTAAAGGCTCAAACTTTTTAGTACAAGGTAAAGTAAGGAGATTCGTTTTATTGCCCTCAGTATGGATACTGATTTCTGCCTGTGATTGCCATCTATCCCGGTAGCTTTGATCCGATTACCTACGGACACCTTGATATTATTAAGCGAGGTGCGCTGTTGTGCGATCGCGTGATTGTTGCCGTGTTGCGGAATCCCAACAAAACGCCGTTCTTCAGTGTGCAGCAGCGGTTAGACCAAATTCAAGTTGCGACCCAGCATCTTTCTAATGTTGAGGTCGATAGTTTTGAAGGTCTCACCGTGACGTATGCCCAAATGCAAGGAGCAACGGCGTTAATTCGGGGGCTGCGCGCCGTTTCAGACTTTGAAATGGAGTTGCAAATGGCACACACCAATAAAACGCTATCGACTCAAATCGAGACTGTCTTTCTCGCAACCTCCAACGAACATAGTTTTCTCAGCAGCAGTGTGGTCAAAGAAATCGCCCGATTTGGCGGCTCGATCGATCACCTAGTCCCAGCCCACGTCGCCGCAGAAATTTACCGATGCTACGCCAAGACTCACCCAGTACCAGCTCAGATGGACTCAACGCTCCCGATCGTCGTTCCGACGTTCCAAGAGACGTGCAGCGAGTAGGCAGTCTCGATATCCAGCGCGAACTGAATCGGCTCGAAGAAATGATTCTTGATAGCCCTCGGATTCCGCTGTCTCGGCGCACGCTAGTCGATGAAGAGCAGTTTCTCGATCAGTTGGATCTGGTGCGTCTGAGCCTGCCAGAAGCGTTTCACGAGGCGATGGAGATCGCACAGCATCGAGACGAAATCTTAGATCAAGCAGAGCAATACGCCCAAGAACTAGTCGAAGAGGCAGAACGAAGAGCGGCGCAAATTCTTAATGAGTCCGGCATCATCCAGCGGGCAGAACAAGAAGCTCAACAGATTCGTAATTCTGTGCAGCAAGAATGCGAAGCGGTGCAGCAGCAAACGATCGCGCAAATCGAGCAAATGCGCCGACAGGCACAGCAAGATCTCGAAGAGATGCGGCAAATGGCGATCGAAGAAAGCGAAGAGGTACAGAACGGCGCAGACGAGTATGCCGATAAGGTGCTACGCGACATGGAAGCACAAATGGGCGAAATGCTGCGAATTGTGCGAAACGGACGCGCCCAACTTCAGATTAATCAGCCGCAAACGACTCCGAAACCGATGCAAAAGCTAACTATCGATCGTCAAAATATCCTCGATCGATAAAGCTCAGATCCCGAATTCAGCCAAAGTGAAATGCTAGATTAGAGGTCAGCCTTGACTCGCGTAAACCGTATGTCAAAAAACCTCTTCACGACTTCAGAACCATCCGCCCTACCACCGACGCTTTCCCTAAATTCGCCCCTGGTCGGCTGGGGCATTGTTTTGATTGCTTTTGGGATTGCGCTTAGTTTTCAAGCTTTGCGTAAAGGTCGCACTCCGCCAGCATCGCTCGATCCTTATCAGCCGCTTCCTTTTACTCAATCGCTCCAATGGCTCGGATACGGCAAGCAACTCGAAAACGCCAAAAACCTCGAAGGCGCGATCGCAGTCTATGATCAGGGCTTAGAACAGCATCCGCATGACTTCCGGCTGTGGCATGAACGCGGACTTGCACTCGCCAAACATCAGCGCTTTGAAGCTGCGATCGCCAGCTACGATCAAGCTTACAAACTTCGCCCTGATTGTCGAGATTTGGCACACGAACGCGGCGACGCTTTGCTACAGCTTGGGCGATATGAAGAAGCGATCGTCTCGCTCAATGGCTTCCTGCGATATGCTCCCGATAGTTCTCATGTGTTGAGCGATCGAGGATTTGCATTGTATCAATTGGGACGATATGCAGAAGCGCTACGATCGCTGAATGCTGCAATTCAAAGCGCCCAACGCGATCCGAATGCTCTAAACTATGCCCGATACTATCGCATCGAAAGCCTGCGGCAGTTGGGACAGTTGAGCGCTGCATTAGAAGCCTGCCAAGAAGCGGTTAAACAAAACCCGCAGTTTCAAGCACAGTACGAAGCGGTACAAGCTCAAATCTTGATGTCCTCGTAGCGCTTTGTTTGCACTCGTAGCAATTACAGACTATTACGCCATTACTGACTTGGATCGTTGTTTGATATCGTTGAGAAATGGGGCTGCGATCGCTGAATCAGCACGAAGTTCCTCAAAAATTAAGTTAAACGAACGCGGCTCATGACACAGCAAGTTCTCATTCTCGGTGGCAGTGGACGCATTGGGAGCAAAGTTGCAGCAGACTTAATCGCTCATACCTCAGCAGAGATTACGATCGCGGGACGTAGTTCGACGAGCGGGGCGCAAGTCAGTCAGCAACTTGGAGAACGGGTCAAGTTTTGCGCGATCGAACTATCCGCAACTTTGGAAGTGACCGAGGCAATTTCTCGATCGGATTTGGTGATTCACT
>DATJEM010000163.1:0-4301 GCA_035496615.1 Leptolyngbya sp. | reverse complement strand
GGGGGATAGCGCAATAATGTCTCCCGTTGTTCTGATCAGTAAGCCTTGCTCGAAACACTTCACCATTGCATTGTAAGCTCGAACTCCAACCTTTCCAGGTATTGATGCTAGTTCGATTCCCGCCACGATGCCCAAGTTTCGCACATCAATCACATGCGGCGATGCTTTGAGAGAGTGCATTGCTTCTTCCCAGTACGGCGCTAAATCACGGGCACGATCGAACAATTTTTCTTCTTCGTAAATGTCCAATGTCGCCATCGCCGCCGCACAAGCGAGCGGATGCCCCGAATAGGTATAGCCATGAAAAAGCTCGATCGCGTTTTCCTGTCCGTGCATAAAAGCATCATAGAGTCCCGATCGCGCAAACACGGCTCCCATCGGAACCGCAGCATTGGTAATTCCTTTCGCCACGCACATTAGATCAGGCATGACACCAAAATATTCAGCAGCAAATCCGGTTCCTAAGCGCCCAAATCCGGTGATGACTTCATCGAAGATCAACAAAATGCCGTACTGGTCGCAGATCGATCGCAGCTTTTCCAAATATCCCACAGGCGGAACTAACACTCCGGTTGATCCGGCAACAGGTTCAACAATGACAGCCGCGATCGTCGAAGGATCATGCAGAGTTACCACCCGTTCTAGTTCATCTGCCAAGTGTGCGCCCCATTTTGGCTGCCCTCGACTAAACGCATTCTGTTCTAGGTTGTGAGTGTGCGGTAAATGATCGACACCCGGTAATAGACTGCCAAAGAACTTTCGATTTGGCGCAATCCCTCCAACCGAAATTCCCCCAAATCCCACCCCATGATATCCGCGCTCTCGTCCGATCAGTCGGGTTCGGCTGGCTTCGCCCCGCACTCGGTGATACGCCAGCGCAATCTTTAACGCGGTATCAACTGCCTCTGATCCAGAATTGGCGAAGAACACATGATTGAGATCTCCCGGCAGCATGTTTGCCAGTCGATCGGCGAGTGCAAACGGCGCAGGATGACCCATCTGAAAAGTCGGCGAAAAATCTAAAGTTGCAGCTTGCTGCTGAATCGCTTGAACAATTCGATCGCGGCAATGCCCCGCATTCACGCACCAGAGTCCCGCTGTTCCGTCGAGTACTGCCCGACCGTCGATCGTTGTGTAGTGCATATCTTTCGCTGATGCCATCAGGCGCGGCTGCGCTTTGAACTGTCGATTGGCAGTAAAAGGCATCCAGAACGCATCTAAGCTCTCTGGAAGGGAGGAGATATCTAAAACCATGTTAATTTCAGGAGTTTAAGCAGGAATCTAGCGATCGACACGCTACTAAAACGTTCAGTGAAGGTCGATCGAATCAGTGTGCAGTCAGGTTGCAGATTTTTTGCGAGTTGCTGCGGTTTTGTTTGAGCCTTTTGCTGCGGACTTTGTCGATTTTTCAGCAGTCTGCTCTTCTTTCTCTGGTGTCCCCGTTTCTAGCGCCTCAGAACCGTTTTGCAGCGCCTCAGCCGTCATGTTCATCGTTTTGCGGCGGCGACGAGGCTTGGCACCGCTACCGTCCTCTTTGCGGGCTGAAGACAAATAGTATTTCAGGGTAGAAGGGCTAATTTCAACTCCTTTCGAGGAGAGCATTTGGGAAACTTCGGTATAGCTATAACCGCGATCGAGCGCCAGTGTGATCTGATCTTTGAGCAAGTTAATTGCTTCTCTGAGTGACCAAATTTCTTTGGGCTTTTCGGGTAGATCTTGCAGAGCGCTAGACGCGCCGCTGATCGAATCTTTGGAAACTAGCGTTGACGTAGGCGATCTTCTTTTTGTTGTAACCATCGTGTTATTCCTAATCAATAAACAGAACGCTAACTTTTTTGATGTATTCTCAATGCTGAAATTTGGAACAATGCCTTTCAGCCAATCAAGCGGTTCCCCAATGATCGATCTGATGCTGAATTTAACTCAGCAATCGTACTGCCAATACTGTTATCACTATCGTCGTCAATTATAGAGATATTTTTGAATTTGGTAGCAAATCTTAAAAAAATGAGATCAAGTTCCAAAAACATCAGGGTTAGCGCATTACTGATGAATCTTTTATATGTACGGTTATGTAATCGCATCTGTTTATGTCAATCGATCGAGGATTGCATACAGCAATGGTGCTAGCAACAATCCGGGTAAAAATGCAGCAATGCTTAAACGCGCAATCTCTAACAGGTTCAAACCCAGTCCCATCACAATTAATCCACCGACTCCAGAAGCAAGCAAAACGGATGGGTTTGTAGTCGGATCAGGCAAATTCTGGGCAAGCAAGCCTGCGGCGATCGACAGTCCACCTTGATAAAGCAGGATCGGCACGATCGAAAACGCCACCCCGATTCCATAACTGCTGCTCAGTGCGATCGAGGCTAGTCCGTCCATCGCCGATTTGATCGACAGCAAGGTCTGATTTCCAGATAAGCCATTATTTAAGCTACCGATAATTGCCATCGGCCCAATACAAAACAGCAAACTTGCCGCGACAAATCCTTCCGTAAAACTGCCGCCGCCTTTGACTAGGTGTTTGAGCCGATCGCCGATCGCGTGAAGTCGTGTTTCGAGTTGCCACCATTCACCCAATAACCCACCGATGACGATCGCAAACAATCCAACAATCACACCATCCATCCCGCCCACTTTAACGTTGAGCAAACTGGATGCCATGGTCACACCGAGAAATAGAGTTAGCAGCCCTAATCCTTGAGTAATAATGCGCTGCATTCGACTCGGTAGACTATCCTTCAGAACGATTCCTAAACCGCTGCCAACTAAAACAGTTACAACATTAATCCAGGTTCCGCTGGTCTTATCCCAGAGGCTAAGGATTGCCAGGGTTTTCAGCATTGTCTGTTGCGTTTCCCTTCGTGTGAATCTTGCGTTTGCATCATATCAAACAATCTGTTGAGCTAGTTTTCAAGCAAGAAAGATCTGATCCTGATGTTTACCCGATCGAAGGAGATCTCTTGCCCGTATCCGTTACGCTGGTTAGGATTCATTGAAGAAAGCGTTAATCTGACAGACATACCATTCCAGCTTTTCAAAGTGAACGTTGTGTCCAGCATTAGGTGCGATCGCTAACTCTGCCGTTTCACATAGCGATGCCATTTCTTGATTAATTTCAACAAATTTACGATCGCATTCTCCCGCTATGAGCAATAGTGGATTGCGATGTATTTTCAATCTCTTCCATAAACTCGGCTGCATTCCTGTGCCCATTTCTCTTAGCGATCGTGCAAGTTCAACGGGACTATTGCGCGATCGCGCTTTCAGCATTTGCTCGAATTGGGGATGCGCTTTGAACGATCGAAATAACGGCTGATTGTACCAATTGATTAAAAACTGATCAAAATCTATTTCTAATTGATTCGCGAATTGACGATCGCGCTGAATCCGCTCCAATCGCGCTCGTTCGGTTTTCAGCCCCGGAGAACCCGACTCGATCGCAGCCTTGGGGAATCGATTCGGATAGTTCAATGCCAAATAAAGCGCTAATCTTGCTCCCATCGAATAACCGACCAAATTCACTTGATCAATCTGCAATTCATTCAGCAAATCGACGATCGCATTTGCCGTCTTTGACATCGTATATTCGCCTGAAAACTGAGTTGCACCATGACCCGGAAGATCGAGTGTGAGACAGCGATCGTGCAACTGCGAAATCACTGAATCAAAATCTGCACCGCTCCCCAAAAAACCATGCAGAAATAGCACGATCGATCGCTTAGATGCAGAGTTCACGTCTTTAAATGCCAGTTCTTTTTTCATGTACAGAGATTAACTCCGCTGGGAATACTATCAAAGTCTCGTCCTGAAGTGGGGATCATCTCTTAGCCATTGATCCCAACCCTCACACCCGCCATGAACACAGAAAAAGTCTTTCAACTCATCGATCGCGTTTTGCCCTTTGAGGCGTGCTTGTTTCATCAGATCTTGCCGCTCTCGATCGAAGACGGCAAACTTCACTTGGGCATGGTGATGCTGGATGATGTTGCAGCACTCGACTACGCTCGGCGCATGGCAGGCTACCAAAACTACGCGCTCATCCCACAAAGTCTCTCGTCAGAAACACATCACACCACCCTCACTGCTTACCTCAAGTACAATCAAACTCATCCCCAGGTTTCCGCACCTCCCACACAAAAACTACCAGAACCTCCGAAAAAGCTAGACCTTCATGCCAAAGAAACGTTTGTGGTTGAAAGTCCGGATGAACTAGAGGCGCAAGAATGCCATCAGCCCGCAGCAGCTCACGCCTTTGAACCAACGCTTGGTGAGGCTCAATCTGGGCTACCCTCCCT
>DATJEM010000162.1:0-3585 GCA_035496615.1 Leptolyngbya sp. | reverse complement strand
GGCTCTGACATCTCCACTCCCCAACACCTCAACGCCCAATTGATGAAACTGCCGCTGTCGTCCTGCTTGCGGTCGTTCGTAGCGAAACATTGCCCCGGTATACCACAACCGCTGTACGCCGCCCTGCGCCTGCATTCCATGTTCAATATACGATCGCACCACTCCTGCGGTTCCTTCAGGACGAAGCGTGATCGAGCGATCGCCCCGATCTTTGAACGTATACATTTCTTTGCCAACGACATCCGTTGTCTCCCCGATGCCGCGCTCAAACAAATCGGTTTGCTCAAAAATTGGAGTCCGAATTTCTTGATACGCCGCCCGCGCTAAAGTTTCGCGAGCGATCGCTTCAACTCGTTGCCAGTTGCCGATTTCTTCCGGCAGAATATCGCGTGTTCCGCGAGTTGCTTGAATGGAACCCATAGCTTAAAAATTTGACTAAAAATCCGATGAGGTTTACCTAGTCTAGCGGTTCGATCGCTTACTTTTCGAGCAAATCATCAAGTTCTGCATAGTCGGGCAAGGTTGTATCGATCGCGTTTCCATCTCGTAAAACAATCCGATCGTGCTGCGATCGAGACAGCAACTCCCCATAATTTCGCGCTTTAAACAAAATCAAATCGGCTGGCAACCCCACGCCAATTCGTCCCACATTTGGCAGTCCCATTAAATCCGCAGGTGTGATCGTAATTGCATTCACCCAATTGCCAAAGGGGTGATCTAACTGAGCAATTTTCACCGATTGGCTAAACACTTCTAGACCATCATGATCGCCATAAGCATGAAACGGGTCGCGGCAATTATCGGACGCGATCGCAACAGGAACCTTCGCTTGTTTTAGTTCATGTAATAGGGTTACGCCGCGCCATTTTGGTGTTTTTCCCGGTCGTCTTCCTTGTAGGTAAAGATTGCACATAGGTAAACTAACGACTCCGATTCCAGCCTTTTTGACCAGCGCGATCGTATCATTTGCTTCAGATTCTGCTTGAACCGCTAAACTACAACAATGCCCGCAAACGGTCTTTCCTCGATACTTGTGTTTGATTGCAGTTTGAGCAATTCGCCGCAAGGTATTCGAGTCTGGATCGTCGTTTTCATCCGCATGGAAATCTAGATTGAGTTTGCGATCTTTTGCCATCGCAAAGGCGCGATCGATCTGCTGATCAATCTCTGGATTCAGAAACGCTACTCCGCCTAAAATTCCGTCTGACTCGGCAATTAAATCCGCTAATTTTTCACCATCAGGCGTTAGAAAATAATCGAGTGAAACAAGCGAAACTGCTTGCAAGATGATCCGATCTGCCCATTTTTTCCGCAGTTCTCGAAACACCTCAAAACTAATTTCACCTTGCTTACCCGCTGAATCTAAGTGTGTCCGAACTGCTTTTGTGCCGTGAGCATAACTGCACTTTAGCCCAAACTCCATGCGCCGATAAACGTCTTCAGCATTCCAATTCTTTTGCGAATCTGCTTTAATTTGGTTCAATGCACTTTCAAACGTTCCATCAGGATTGGAGGCTCGATTCCAAATCTGTCCTTTGTCTAAATGCGTGTGCAAATCGACAAAACACGCCCAAATCATTCCGCCTTCCACATCGATCGATGGATAAGCATAAGTGCGATAAGTTCCCGCTGCCAAAATCGCCGAAATTGTTCCATCGACAATTTCTAGATCGACATGAAGCAAATGATCCACTGGTGGTTTTCGAGTCGCCCATTTGTTCCCATTCACCACTAGAGAAGCAGGCACATGCGCGTTTCTAATCCAATAGTGACTTTCATCAAAGATCATAAGTCGGAGAAAACAATATCGTTCTGATTTTGACACGCAAATCAAAAAAGCATTCTGTCAAAATCCGAGTAAACTGAAAAGGCTTTAAGCGATGTCAAAATTGCAACATCAAACTGAGCAACAAACCCTTAGTAATGAATCGACTGTTATGGAGTGGCATCCAACCGACGCACAAAGTTTAGCAATCATCGATCGAGAAATTGGCGATCATGCTCTATCGCCTGCTGAATATGAAATTGTTCGACGGGCAATCTACGCGACAGCAGACTTTGACTATCGATCTCTCATTCACTTTTCAGATCTCGCACTGCAATCCGGCGCAGCAGCCCTCGCCGCCCGAACCACCATTATTGTCGATGTGCCAATGGTACAAGTCGGTATCAACACCAACATTCAAAACACTTTCGCCAATCCCATCTATTGCAGCATGGAAGCGATCACCCGACCCCAAAAAGAAAAGACCCGCGCCGCTTGGGGCATCGAAACCCTAGCAAGGCGTTATCCAGAAGGAATATTTGTGGTGGGGCAATCTCAAACTGCCTTGATGACGCTGACTGAATTGATTGAGGCTGAAGAGATTAAACCCACCTTAGTGATTGCTACACCTTCTGGCTTTCTGGATGTTGCGACTGCCAAAGCTCGTTTGAGTGATTCGCTAGTTCCCCACATTCGCACAGAAGGTCGGAAAGGCAGTGCAGTTGTAGCTGCTGCGATCGTCAACGCTTTAGTCGATCTCGCTTGGCAAGCCTACGGCGGCGAAAACGCAGGTTAGTTTCGTCTGCGCCGTCCCGATCGGGGAATGCGCTTTCTGGTCGATCGCGGTTCCTCATCACGATCGTACCGACGATATCCGTCCGGTTCTGCATCACGATCGTACCGACTGTATCGATCTTCTGGCTCTTCGCGTCGAGCATCGACCTCATCTTCGAGTTCGATCGTGCTGAGCCGCCGACTCACTGCCTCAAACTCATCTCGCTGAAGGCAGGGATAATCGCTCACCCAAATCCCAACGCGGCTGATAAAAATATCGCTCACTTTTGAAATTCGGCTCAGATCCGGACGATCGGAAAGCACCACCATTTCTGCGGTATCTCCAACCCGAATCGCCTGATGTTCGCGCTGTAGCGGCACTTGAATGCCCGTCACAAACCCCGAATCATCTCCCACTTCCAGATTAATTCGCCGCTCTCGATTCTCTGTCACTACCAATTCACCGCGATCGTTCACACTTTCTTGCGTTCCAACCACATCATTCGTGACGAATATGTCTAACACTTCGCCGCGCAAAAAACCTGCATACTTGTAGCGTCGATAAGTCGAGTTGCGAATTCCAGCCTGAATCGCAGGACTCCACAGCCAATACACCAGCGCCAGCACGCTCGCAAAAAAGGTGACAGCCTGTAAAACGTCCTGAAATTCGCCTACACCAAAAAATGCCCGAATTAGCAGAATCCCAGCCAGCGCCGAAATGGACACCAAAACCCGTCGCAGCACATCCGAAAAATTGCCCCAGCAATATTTGTACTGAGCGCCAGTTCCCACCAGCGGAATCAAATCTTCAAATTTCTTGCGGCTGAGTGGAACTAGCATAGGTCGATCGACAAAAAGAACGAAGTCTTCTCAATTTTATCCGCTCTTGCTGAGTCTTGCTGCCCGAACTCTCAGTTGAATTAATTTCGCCCAACTGTGCAGGGAGAAAACACGGATCTATCTAGCAGCCGATACTTTTGTCTAATGTAAAAATCGGTACTTCTTGCGAGGGGATTTGGTGCCTGAGTCGCTGAGAATGGATTCAA
>DATJEM010000161.1:0-2987 GCA_035496615.1 Leptolyngbya sp. | reverse complement strand
CGGAATGCCCAGATCATAAACTTGCTTGGCTTCTTCAACAATTTTGTCGATCGAGAGCTGATATACTCCCGGCATCGATTTTACTTCATTCGCAATCCTCTCACCCGGAACAGCGAACAGCGGATAAATCAAATCACTGGTCGTTAAAACATTTTCCCGCACCATACGGCGCAGTTGGGGGTGATTGCGTAACCGACGAGGGCGGTGGTTTGGGAACATAGCAATGATATAGAGGAATAAATCGAAGTTCCTTTATTAGTTTAAGATGCGACCGGATACGAACGCCGTAAGGTAACGAACTGTAAAAAAATCTGGTGAATTAATGATGCGATCGGGAACCTTAGACACAGTTTAAGCGCCGTCCCATCTCATGCTAAAAGCTATTGTTGGACATAGTAACGATCCCGATTCGGCGGACGCGATCGCGGAAGTAATCGCGCAGTGTCAAGCTAAACTGAACGGATTCATCCCAACCGCTGGGCTACTCTTTACTGCAATTGATTTTGATTACGCGCTGATTCTACAAGCAATCGATCGAGCTTTTCCAAATCTGGAACTGATTGGATGTACAAGTGATGCGGAGATGTCGGACACGCTTCAGTTTCAGCAAGATTCGGTCATCTTAACGCTCTTCTGCTCAGAAGGGATTGAAATTCGGGCTGGGGTAGGACGAAATGTGAGCCAGGGCGCGATCGCGGCGGCGCAAAGCGCGATCGATCAAGCCCACGGCGATCAACCTGCTCGGTTCTGTATCACGGTTCCCGAAGGTCTCAGTACTAGTTGTTCTGCCATTCTCAACGGGTTACAAACCGTGTTAGGAAAGCGGTTTCCAATCTTTGGCGGAATGGCAACTGATGATTACCGTTTTGAAGCGACCTATCAGTTTTATAAAACCGAAGTTCTGAAAGATGCGGTTCCTATCCTGCTGTTTTCGGGTGAAGGACTGAAGTTCTCACATGGCATTTCCAGCGGTTGGCAGCCGATTAGTAGAGCGGGAACCGTGACAAAGGCAGTAGAGAACGCCATTTTCACGATCGATGATCAAGCCGCTTTACCGTTTTATCAAGATCAACTCGGCGGGCTAGCTCCCGTACCAGAACATCCTTTGGCAGTATTTGAGCCAGAAGACGCTTCGTTCTATTTGCGCGGCTGTCGTCCGGATTCAGCGGATGGAGTGCTGCTGTGCCTCGGAGATGTCCCAGAAGGGGCGATCGTCCAAGTTAGCACTGCCAGTCGGGATGACATTCTCGCTGCTTCTAAAACCGCCATACTGCAAGCCATACAGACTTACCCCGGCGACCATCCAAGCATTGCACTAATTTTTAGCTGTGACTGTCGCTTCAAAATCTTGGGCAGTAGAGTCAGGGAAGAATACGACTTGATTCGATCGTGTTTACCGGAATCCGTCAGTTGTAGCGGTTTTTATACTTATGGAGAACTCTCGCCTCTGAGCGAGTTTGGCATTACTCGCTTGCACAATCACACGATCATCACGCTGCTTCTGGGAACCTAAACATGGAACACACAGCGCTTCAACAGCGAATTCAAGCCCTCGAAAAAGAGAATCGAATTTTGCAAAAAAAGTTGCAGCGATCGCAGAACAGCCAGCTTGAATTAGAAAAAACGAACGAGCGTAAAGAAGCATTGTTACGCAAGGCGATCGAAGACTTACAAGAGTCGCGATCGACGACTCAAAGCAACCATGAGAAGTTACAGCATCAAGCCACAGCGCTAGAGCAAACATTAACAGAACTGAGACGGACTCAAGCGCAACTGATTCAAAGTGAAAAGATGTCGAGTTTGGGTCAGTTAGTTGCAGGAGTCGCCCACGAAATTAACAATCCAATCAACTTTATCTATGGAAATTTGCTGCATGTTCAACAGTATGCAAGCGATTTGATGCAGGTGATTCAGGCATATCAAGACGGAGCATCGATCGCGCAAATGGATGCCCTAACCGAAGATGTAGATCTGCCGTTTGTGATGGAGGACTTTCCGAGTGTATTGCGATCGATGCAAATGGGTGCAAGTCGAATTGAGGAGATTGTTGGATCACTGCGAACCTTCTCACGACTGGATGAAGCAGAACTCAAGCGCGTCAATCTGCACGAGGGGTTGGACAGTACATTGATGATTCTGGGGTCTCGACTGAGCGCTAAGCAAATTCAAGTGATCAAACACTACGAAACCCTGCCCAAAATTGAGTGTTATGCAGGTGCATTAAACCAAGTGTTTATGCACCTGTTGACCAATGCGATCGATGCACTGAATACGCGATCGCAAACGGCAGGAAGAGACTGGCAGCCGCTCATCACGCTTAAAATCGAGATGAATTCCAGTCAAATTCGGCTGTGCGTTGCAGATAACGGAACTGGCATTCCTGAACACATTCAGACCCAGATTTTTGATCCCTTCTTTACCACAAAACCGATCGGACAAGGAACGGGTTTAGGGTTGTCGATCGCCTATCAAATCATCGAAGAACGCCATCATGGAACATTGCGCTGTCATTCTGTGATTGATCAAGGAACAGAATTCTTGATCGAACTCCCCTTATCTCTAAACAGTAAGAGAACTTCGTTTATTGAACTTCGCGCTGGCGAAACCCGAAAACCGTAGATCAGCAATCGATGGGTTCGATTGGTGCAACGATCGCAATCATTTTTCCAGACCTTTTTCAGAGCAGAATCGCTTAACTCAGGTCGATCGATTCGATTTAGCCAAATTCAGCACAAGTTTACCGAACGTCTTCCTAGAGATTTTATTGCTTCTCACTTGCGGCAGATGAGTAATGGTAAAACAACTTGATATCGTTTACTTGTCGGTTAAAAACTTTAGGAGAAATTGATTATGAATATCATTGCATGGATTATTTTGGGACTGATTGCAGGCGCGATCGCAAAAGCAATTTATCCCGGCGACCAGGGTGGCGGCATTCTTGGCACAATGATTTTGGGAATTGTTGGTGCATTTCTAGGCGGGAGTAT
>DATJEM010000160.1:0-2761 GCA_035496615.1 Leptolyngbya sp. | reverse complement strand
CGGCTCGAACTGGACGAATCAGCATGCCCCGATCGAGCCTGCGTTGATTCATTTGGGTTCCGGCGACTTGAGTGGCTTTGGCGATCGCTTCGATGCCTTTGCCGTGTTGGGCATCGGTGAAGAGGGGTTCAATGTCGCGATCGTGAAACCAGGCGAGCCACTGTTCTTTTGCCTTCTGTGGGATCATGTCTACGCGATTCATGACTAGAATCCGTTCTTTTTCTCCGATCCATTGATCAATTTGCGGGTGATGCGTGGACAGCGGAATCCGGGCATCGCGAACTTCTAGCACGACATCGACGCGCTTGAGTTGTTCGAGTAGCGCTTTTTCGGCTTTGGCGATGTGACCGGGATACCACTGAATCGGGGGAGAAGACATAAAAACGGTGAGCGCAGGGTACGGAGTAGTCCTTTTACGCTTGAGTCTGAGTTTAGCAATATCTTGATGCCGTCGTTTGTTTGGGTCTGCGATCGCGATTCAGGTTGAGAATCTTTGCGCTTAGAACGATCGGATTTGAAGTAAGAAATTTCTGAGCCGAAATCGCATCTTCTTGGTTGAGGTGCGATCGTAATTACAAAAGCTCAGGTCTCGAAACGTTGGGCGGGAGTTAGCACCAGCTGCGAGAATCGGAGACAGGCGGGTGAGATCGGGCTGAAACGCTCCAACTTCTGCATATCCATTCCTTTCGAGTGTGAGGACTGTGACTGATTGATTTTCAGGATCAATCAGCCAATACTCAAAAATGCAGACGAACCAGCCGGAAAAAAATCCCTGCCTCGACCAATTTCAGCAACCGCAGGTTAGGAATAAAATCATTCGGTTCCGATTCTGGCGGCAAATCACGCTCTATCAATTCATTCGTAACGATTGTCTCTCCCATCATCAAACGCCAGATGCTCTTCAAACGTGACAAATTTAGCGTTTGATTGAGTCAAGGTTACGGCACAACCAGGACAGGACAGGGCGCAAGGCTAATGACTCGATTCGTGACGCTATCGGAAGCGCCCTCGGTCGTGAGTCCTAGTCCCCGGCATCCCATGATAATCAAATCCGCTTTCACCTCATCCGCAACATCGCAGATCGTAAAAGCAGGTTTGCCCTCGCGCTCGATCGCATCGGCTTCAATCCCCTGCTGCGAAAACAACGATCGCGCACTTTCCAACAAATTCGCCACCGCGTCCGGTGAAGCCATTGCGTCGGGTTGCTCTACTGCCGATTCCACCACCGAGAGCAGCACTAATTGGCTCTGATGGACTTTTACTAAGTCGGCAACTGTTTCTACCGCTTGGCGCGATTCGCGGCTAGCATCGATCGGAAATAATATGGTTTTGAACATTATTTCAACTCAAATATCTGGACTTCTCTACCAGCATTACAGAAACTTCGATCGTAGCGGTCACGATTAATGGAAAAATAAGAAATAGGTAGAAAGACTTATTTAGGAGCCAGAACAGTGCCGAAGAAGACTATCAATGATTTATCATCCGCTGATTTGCAAGGCAAGCGCGTTTTAGTCCGAGCAGATTTTAATGTACCCGTGGATGAACAAGGGAAAATTACCGATGATACGAGAATCCGGGCGGCACTGCCGACGATCGAGGCGCTGACTTCAAAAGGAGCAAAAGTCATTTTGTCGAGTCACTTTGGTCGCCCCAAAAATGGAGCCGAAGATAAATATCGCTTAACTCCCGTGGGCGAGAGACTCTCAGAACTGCTCGGTAAGCCTGTCGTTAAAACCAATGACTGTATTGGCGATGAAGTAAAAGCCGCAGTCGATGCCATGCAGCCTGGGGATGTCGTCCTGCTAGAAAACGTGCGGTTCTACAAAGAAGAAGAAAAGAATGACCCCGCGTTTGCGGAAAAATTGGCATCCGTTGCAGATTTGTATGTGAATGATGCGTTTGGAACCGCTCACCGCGCTCACGCTTCGACCGAGGGCGTAACGAAGTTTCTCAAGCCTTCAGTGGCGGGACTGTTGATCGAGAAAGAACTGCAATATTTACAAAACGCGATCGAAAATCCTCAGCGCCCGTTAGCCGCGATCGTTGGTGGCTCCAAAGTTTCTAGCAAAATTGGCGTGATCGAAACCCTGCTCGATAAAGTCGATAAGCTGCTCATCGGCGGCGGCATGGTGTTCACATTCTACAAAGCGCGGGGCTTGAATGTGGGTAAATCGCTGGTCGAAGAAGACAAGCTAGAACTGGCAAAATCTTTGGAAATCAAAGCAAAAGAGAAAGGCGTTGATCTGCTGTTGCCGACGGATGTGGTGGTTGCCGATAACTTTGCGCCCGATGCCAATACTCAAACGGTGAGTGTCGAAAACATTCCTGATGGCTGGATGGGCTTAGATATTGGACCCGATTCGATCAAAACCTTCCAGGATGCGTTGTCTCAGTGCAAGAGCGTGATTTGGAATGGGCCGATGGGCGTGTTTGAAATGGAGAAATTCGCGAAGGGAACGGAAGCGATCGCGCACACGCTAGCCGATCTCACGCCAAAAGGAACCACGACGATTATCGGCGGTGGCGATTCGGTTGCAGCAGTTGAGAAAGTCGGCGTGGCAAGCCAAATGAGCCACATTTCAACAGGCGGCGGCGCGAGCTTGGAACTGCTCGAAGGCAAAGAGTTGCCGGGAATTGCTGCACTCGACGAAGCCTAAGATCCAGCGATCGTCCCGTCGAGGGTGAGATCGCGATTCAATTGATAGAACGATCGAGTGATAGAACGATCGAGTGATAGAACGATCGAGGTTTAGATTTC
>DATJEM010000159.1:0-3680 GCA_035496615.1 Leptolyngbya sp. | reverse complement strand
TTGAATCAAGCCTTGATCCAGCGGCGGCAAATCGTCCTCAAAGTCAATCCGGGCTTCGACTTCAGCCAGAATATCGAGGCAGGTAGTGCGAAGCTGGCGGATTGGGTGAGCGAGTTTGCCTTGAAGTCCAGCCAGGGCAGTTTGGGCGGCTTGCGGCGATCGCGCTCCCACTAGATCAGAAATGCTTTCGGCTTGGGTCAGATCTAAGCGTCCGTTGAGAAATGCCCGAAGCGTAAATTCTCCGGGTTGCGCCAATCGTGCGCCGTTTTCGATACAGAGTTGGAGAACTTGTTGAACGGCAATCATGCCACCATGACAGTGAAATTCGATCACATCTTCGCGAGTGTACGATCGCGGAGCCAGCATCAATAACAATAAAGCTTCATCGATCGTTGTTTGGGTTTTAGGGTGACGAATAAAACCGTATAAAATGCGGTGACTTTCCCAAGTTTGGCGACCGGGAGCATGAAAGAGGGTTTGGGCGATCGACACCGACTCAGAACCCGATAATCGCACAATTCCAACGCTCCCTTGTTCGGGCACAATTGCCGTCGCGATCGCGGCGATCGTTTCGCTCATTGCTCCCTCCAATTTTGATTAATCAGGCTCGATCGAATGTGATCTTCCCATCTGCCATTGATTAAAAGATAGTCTCTAGCATAGCCTTCGATCGTAAATCCTAACTTTCTTAAAACATTAGCGCTGCGACGATTATGCGGCATATAGTTTGCAGCAATTCGATGCAAATTTAAGTCGTTGAATACAAACTGAATTGCAACCTCTAAGGCTTCATTCATATAGCCGTTTCCTTGTTCGTTTTCCGCGAGGCTATAGCCCAAACTGCATGAATGTAAAATGCCTTGACTGATATTGGTAAAGTTGACTGCGCCGATAATTTTTCGGGGTTCGCTCTTTTTGAATAAGAACAATCTGAGCGATCGATCGTAACTAAATTCAATGATACTTTTCTCGATTTGCTGTGACCAAAAATCACGAGTATAGAAATTGATGGGGCGAAATGGCTCAAACGGTTCTAGAAAAGACCGATTTTCGCAGTAGTACTCTACGATCGCGTTTGTATCATTCTGCTGCAAAAGTCGAATGATCAGCCGCGAAGTCAAAAGAACCGGAGTTTGTAGCATTGCCTTACTTGCGAATTCGAGTTAATAAATCATAGAACGGTTGCCAGTTGTCGTCATCTGCGATCGGATTCCAAATCGCTTCAATTTCCGCTCTGACTAATCCAACTTCGGAATTATAAGTTCTCAGTCGGGCTGGAATCGCCTCAATCTCAGTGTTGCTTAAAGTCCCCAACGCTTGAGCGTAACTCTGTCGCCAGTTTTCAAACGATCGAGCTAAATCCGTATTTGAAGTTTCGCGCTGAGAGAAAATATGAGCGGCATTCTCACTCCAAGACCGATCGAACTGCTGAGTAATTTGCCAGAAAAAATCGTGATAGTCGATCTGGGCAGCTTGGAGAAAATGCACTGTTCGATAGACCAAATCTTTGGCGATCGAGTCTTCTAATCGATCAAATCCTAATCGATACAGCATCCTTTGTTGATAGGCTTTTTCGTAGTGCGCTTCAAATTGAGACAAGCCAGATTTGAGATCTTCGGCAGCAATGACGCGCTTTAAAGGAACCTGCAACATCTCTAGATTCCAGTAGCAAATTTCTGGCTGATTGGCATAAGCGTATCGACCATAATAATCGAAATAGGCGGCTGTAAAGTCAGGTTTATAGGTTGGAATGAAGGCGAAAGGTCCGTAGTCAAAACTTTCACCTGTAACCGACATATTATCGGTATTTAGCACAGCATGACAGAATCCGGCTGCCATCCATTGCGCGACTAATTCGGCAACTTTTTGAACTAATTCTGCATAGAATAACGCATAGCGATCGCGCTCATTGATCAAATGCGGATAGTAAATTTCAATCACATGATCGAGCAGAATGGCGATGAGATCTTTGCGATTAATCGCATCCAATCGTTCAAATGTGCCAAAGCGAATATGCGATCGACTAAAGCGAATCATCACCGACGATCGAGTCGGGGACGGTTCATCTCCGCGCCAGAGTCCTTCTCCAGTTTCGATCAAACTCAGACAGCGTGAAGTTCTCACTTGCAATCGATGCAACATCTCTGCGGCTAAAACTTCTCGCACCCCGCCTTTGAGCGTCAGTCGCCCATCGCCACCGCGGGAATAAGGCGTTGTTCCTGATCCTTTTGTACCAAAGTCATAAAGCGCTCCATCTTGGGCGCGAACTTGTCCATACAAGAAGCCCCGACCATCGCCCAAGGCAGAATTGTATGTTCCAAACTGATACCCGTGATAGCGCATAGCTAAAAAAGGTTCGCGTCCCTGAAACTTTCCTAGAGCTTCAATCACCTGATCATCGGTGACAGCGTTTAGACCCAACTGCAACAAAATATCATCGTTTCGGAATCGGAGAATGTGATGAGGAAACTGAGCAGCGGAAACGCGATCGGAGAAATCATCGCCTAATTGCTCGAATGCGGGTTCATAGTTGAGGGCTAGAAGCGGGTTCGTGCGATCGTCAGAAATTTCAGTCATCAACTTTATCGGTACTTTCAATCATCCTACCGAGGTCGGGAAGATCCAGCTAGATCGCTCGATCGATTGATTGTTTCTAGCGATACAGAAAACCCTGAAGTCCACCGTATACATTGCATCCGTTGACGCTTCAAAGATTTCGATGTTACTCACTGAGACCCTGCCTCGAAATTGCACCTTCAATCCAACCGATTGGAAGGCGCTTGCTCCGTTTTGGTATCCTGTTGCCTTTTCGCGTGACATCGTTGATCAGCCTTATGCAGCCAAATTGCTCGATGAACGACTTGTTTTATTTCGGCTTTCAGATGGTTCGGTGACGACTGCTCGCGATATCTGCTTGCATCGGGGCGTTCCGCTGAGTTTGGGCTGGCTGAAAAACGATATCCTGATTTGTCGGTATCACGGTGTGCAATATGACCAATCTGGGCATTGTATTTGCATTCCTGCGGAACCGGATGCCGCGATTCCGGCGCGATTGAAGCTGAAAACTTACCCGACGATCGAGCGCTATGGCTTAGTTTGGGTCAGGTTGGTAGACAACGGCGAAGTTCATTTTCCTGACTTCAACGAGTGGAATGATCCAGATTACATTCAAGTCTTGCCGGACTCCGTAGATATTGATGCGGCTTCAGGGCGGCAGATTGAAGGCTTTTTAGATGTCAGTCACTTTGCCTTCATTCACACCAATTCGTTTGGAGAACGGCAAAATCCTGAAGTGCCGGACTACCCGCTGGAACGGTTGCCGCATGGCTTTCGGGCGGATTATGTCAGCACGGTAAGCAACTATCCGCATAGCCTGAAACACCTCAATCCGCCTGGGTTTAAGTGGCGGCGATTGTTTGAGGTGTGGCTTCCGTTTACGGCAAAGCTGTCTGTCACCTTTCCCAATGGGCAGCTACATATTTTGAATGCAGCTTGTCCAGTGTCTGCCCGCAAAACTCGCTTGTTTGTGCCAATTTGCCGGAACTTTGACAAAGAGGCACCGCTGCAAGACACGCTAGATTTTAATGATCAAGTGTTCGCAGAAGACAAAGATATCGTCGAAGAACAATATCCTGAAGATCTGCCGCTTCGGCTGCAAGATGAGGTACATATTGCAGGAG
>DATJEM010000158.1:0-5882 GCA_035496615.1 Leptolyngbya sp. | reverse complement strand
TACATCAAAAACCCTTGTGTATCGGGTCGTTCCAGGCACGTTCGGGCGGCTGTACAGTCCCAAACTCAACGCAAATACGCCTCCCGTGAGGACTGCCATAAATCCAGTAATTCCCACGAGTCGGAACCGGATGCCCCACTTGAACAGAAAACCGACGATCGCGAGAACGCCGATCACAAGGGTGGCGATCCCCAACCATTGAGCATTTTGAATTAATCGTGCGGTTTCAAACATAGGTAACTCGATACAAGAGATGAAAAGAGTACTTTTTACTGTATCGCTTTCTCTTGCCGAATCCGCTTTGAATCGGGTTCCTGTGGCAGTATGAAGGAAGGATATTGAGTTTAGGTGAATTCGCCTTGCAGATCACATTTTTGGGCACAAGCTCTGGAGTTCCGACTCGATCGCGCAATGTTTCTGCGATCGCGCTTCGATTGCCGCAACGGGCTGAAGTGTGGCTGTTTGACTGCGGCGAAGGAACCCAGCACCAATTTCTTCGCAGCGATTTGCGCGTCAGTCAGATTCGCCGGATTTTTGTCACGCACGTTCACGGCGATCATATTTTTGGCTTGATGGGCTTGTTAGCAAGCTGTGGACTTGCGGGAAATCCGCAACAGATTGATATTTATGGTCCGCCTGACCTAGATCCCTTTCTCAAATCTGCAAAGCGCTATTCCCAAACGCATTTCTCGTATCCGGTGAAGTTCCATCCGGTAAGTCCTGGGCTGGTGTTTGAGGACGAAGAATTTACCGTAACTTGTGAGTTGCTCAAACATCGCATTCCCGCATTTGGCTATCGAATTGCTGAGAAAGATCGTCCAGGGCATTTCAAAGCGGAACTGGCGAAAGAGTTAGGTATTCCGTCAGGTCCAATTTACGGCAAGCTGAAGCGTGGAGAAACCGTCACGCTCGACGATGGACGCACGATCGATGGCAAAATTTTCTGTGGCGAAACGGAAATCGGGCGCAAACTGGCGTACTGTACCGATACGGTTTTTTGTGACAGCGCGATCGCGCTTGCCCGTGATGCGGATGTATTAATTCACGAAGCGACCTTTGCTCACCAAGATGCTGAACTTGCCTTTCAGCGACTGCATTCAACCTCTACGATGGCGGCGCAAACGGCATTATTGGCACACGCAAAGATGCTAATCATGACGCATTTTAGTCCGAGATATGCACCGGGAAACGCGATCGAGCTTCGAGATCTACTTGCCGAAGCCCGCGCCATTTTCCCCAATACCGAACTGGCTTCAGACTTCTGGGCTTACGAAATTCCGCGACGAGCCGAGAAAGAGTTGGCGATCGCCTCTTCCATACGTAAGTGAACACAAGTGAATATATCTAAGTGAAGCAACGCACCTCTCAAGGAGGCATCCCCATGACGCAAACACCCCTCAAACTGCTCGCTTTTGAAGAATTTCTTCAGCAATACGGTGACAATCCCCGCTATGAACTTGCCGATGGAGACCTAATCGATATGGAGCCGACCGGGACTCATGAAGCCGTTGCTGGAAAAGTTGGCAGCAAGATCAGCGTTGAGATTGAGCGACAAAACTTACCGTTTCTGATTCCCAAAAGCTGTATTCTTCGCCCTTCTGGTAGCGAAGCGACAGCTCGCCGTCCTGATGTGATTGTCTTAGATGAAATTGCTCTGACCGATGAACCCTATTGGCATCAAGAACCTGTGATTATCAGAGGTCAGTCTGTCAAACTGGTTATTGAAGTCGTTAGCACCAATTGGGAAAACGATTATGCTCGCAAAGTTGAAGAATATGCCTTGATGGGAATTGCTGAATATTGGATTGTCGATTTTCGTGGACTGGGTGGCATTCGATTCATTGGCGATCCGAAGCAACCCACGCTGACCGTAAATCAACTTTCAGGGAAGCTTTACGCACAGCAGCAGTTTCGACTAGGTGAGAGAATTCGCTCTCCTCTATTTCCGAGCCTTATCTTGGGATTAGAGGATGTCATGCCTCGAATCGGTTAGCGACGCGATCGAGCGAGTCGATCGCGAATTTTTTGCAGCGAATCGGGGGTGCTGACGGGCGATCGTGGCTGCGGCACTTCAGTATCGGGCCATCCGGGCAGGTCAGAACAGGGGCAATCATAATTGGGCATCCCCACCGATTTCATGGGCACAGGCATCGCGCACCGCGCACAGGGATCAATCTCCCAATCCGGCGAGAGCAATGCCTGAATCGTTTGGGTTGTGCCTTCGATGTAACAGTCGCCCGACTCTGGAGAACGAACTAAATTCCAACAGGCTTCAAACTCATCACTATAGCGATCGCCTGCAATGATCGAGGTCGGCTTCAAGACCTGTTGCCCATTCTGAACGATCAGTTGCTTTCCGAGTTGAAACCAGTAGGCGAGATATTGCCTGACTTGCTGTTGGGATGCCATAGAAGAGGTCAAACCTTACGATGATCTTCTTCTAGGATATCGCGCGCGTTTGATCATGAGTGTGAACAGAATCTATAGAAAACGATCGCTCAGGTTCGATCTTGCTGATGGGCTTGGGATTAGCGATTTCGCTCGTTTGAGTGCAGATTTAAGCTGAATCACGACGTTTTAGCGGTGTTCCAAGCTGGCTCAAATCTAGAGCGTGTCCTCCAGTCACGAGGTAAACGGTGTCTGCGATCGCGCCAATTTCCCGCGTGAGATTGCCTAAGCGATCGCGAAATAATCGTCCGATTGCATACGCTGGAACCACTCCCCACCCGGTTTCTTCTGCAACAAAAATGATCAAGCTTTCCGTTTGATTAAAGCTCTGCAAAAGATGTTCTAAAGTCTCTTGCCATTCCTGATCAGATTGATCTAATAAATTTGCCAGCCAGGTTCCGAGCGAATCAATTAATAGACAATTTTGATCGGTTGAATCGACGATCGCATCTTTCAAACTCACCGGAATCGATCGCATTTGCCAAGTGGAAGGACGGCGCGATCGATGTTTTTCGATGCGGGCTTGCCATTCGGGATCAGCAAAATTTTCGTGAGCCGTCGCTACATAAATAACAGATTTATCCGAATCGGCTGCGAGTTGTTCCGCCCATTCGCTTTTGCCCGATCGAGCCGCCCCCGTAACCAAAATCACCTTTGCCATGAAGAATCTCTACAAAACCTTTGCCGAAACTGAATTCATCGCTACAATAACCCTTACTTCGATATAAAGAATGCAAGAGCGCGCAATGAAGAAAGATCTGCGACGAATTGAAGAAACTCTCCTTCAACTTAATAAGAAAGTCCCGACCTTATCGACTGCGCCTACTCCAGAAATCGAAGCATCTCAGCATATTTCGTTTGACCTTTATACGAAGCCCCCGAAATCGAAGCGCGATGGAATTATCGAGCCAGAACTATCAGAACCGCTGATTCTGGAAACGACGATCGAGACTGAACCCAAGCCGCTCAATCTTCCCAAACTCAAAACCCCCAATTTCACCAGCCATCGCAACGCTGCCAATCCATCTTTAGCATCCAGTCTATTAGTCGAAATGCAGTCGATCGCAGACGGTTGGCACGGAGAACTGAATCAAACGCTGCGCCAAATCCAAGATCTCTATCTCGAAGGTCCGATTGTTGACGGTTGGCTAGAGTCGCATTCTGGTCAGCCATTGGGTGATCTTTCTACGTTGCGCCATGCTGAAGTCGATCGGTTGATGACCTATATCGAAGAAATTTGTGCGGCTCCGCTCCCTGGGACAAAGGATGCGCCAAAAGCTGGATATCATCTCTGCGGGATTAACGCCGATGGTCAGCGCTGGTCGTATCCCTGCCCAACCGACCAGCTTGCTAGTCTGAGTCTGGCGATCGCTCGCTATCACAAACTCAAGCAACTGCTCGATCGCAAACAAGAACTCGAAGATCGCCTCGGTGGACTCGCCGAAACGCTCGTCAGCTTACACAGCAAGATGAAGGACTGAGCCTTTCGGGTACTCTGAGCTTGATTTCGATTCAGGCTTGTCATGAAAACGCCGAAACCGCTCGTCTCTGCCATTATCTGTACACACAATCGCGATCGCTATCTCGGTTTCGCGATCGATAGCCTCCTGGCTCAAGACTTCGACAATTTTGAAATCATTATTGTTGACAACGCATCCAGCGATCGAACTCGCGAAGTGGTTGAAGCTCGACTCAAAGATCAAAGACTCCGCTACATTTACGAATCAGAAATCGGCTTATCGGTCGCTCGAAATACGGGAGCTAGAATCGCTTACGGCGAAATTTTGGCGTATTTAGATGATGATGCGGTCGCTTCTTCTCACTGGCTTAAAACGATTTACGCCGCTTATCGCCAGAACGCTAAATTAGCGATCGCAGGCGGTAAAGTCACTTTAATCTGGACAGATGGAATTACGCCTCCGGAGTGGCTTTCGGAGGGACTGGCTGGGAATTTAGGCGCATATGATTTGGGCGAAGCGGTGATGAAAATCGATCGTCCTGGACTGACTCCACGCGGCTTAAATTATTCGATCCGCAAATCCTTTCTCGATCAAATTGGCGGCTTTGATCCCAACCTCGGTCGCGTTGGCAAAAACTTACTTTCCAACGAAGAACTTCACACCACCAGCCTCGCTTTACAAACTGGATGGGAAGTTGCGTATTTACCGACGGCGTGTGTTGCACATCACGTGGCCCCAGAGCGCGTCAAACGGCAATGGTTTCTCGATCGCGGTTGGTGGCAAGGAATCAGCGAATGCTACCGGGAGCAAATTGCTGGAGAAGCAGGACTCGGACAATTTCGCCGCGGTGGCGAACGGCTGATCCGGGGACTTTACAAAGCGCTGAAGCTTGCATCTGATCCGGCTCAACGGTTTGAAAATCTTGTTTATAGCTATGGTCAGATTGGCTATCTAATCAAAGTATTACAGGGATTTGCCTTTTTTCCAGATGGGGTGAAGCGATCGTAAACTCTAAAAATTGCAATTCTTTGAAGGCACGGACACCCGTGCTTTTTTTATTGAAACGGTTAGAACTCCTGCCCATAGGTAGTTACAGCCAATTGTTAAGTTTTTGTCCAGTTAAATCCAGAGTCACTATACTTGTAAACGATTGTAAAGTTTCGCAATTGTAGATACTCCATTCCGCAAATGCCTTGATTCATTGAGAAGACGCTCGGTATCGTTGCCCATCATCCCGTTGATAAAGGGATTCTATGCTTCAAATGTCGATAGTCCAATCAAGTCCTCTCTACATTCAGTTGAATAAGTTCACTTTACTTAACAAACTGATAGTAAGATAAACCTAGTAGGTAGAAATTCTCATCGGACTTTCCTCCTCCACATGAACAACTTGATCCGCCAAGCTTTTGTGGGAATTGTGACCGCCGCCTCAATTTAGAGACTTGACCGCCACGACTCCTGCCGCCCATTGTTTGATCGCTCGCTTTTATCTGATTGGGCTTCTTAGCGGATTGAGTCACGGGTGTCTTACACCGATCGATAAACTTCTGATCTCTACAACCTAGTCACTGATGTCATGGTGAGTACTTCTTTCCCTTGGTTAACAACGCTAATCCTATTTCCTCTCGCAGCCTCTCTTCTACTTCCACTGATTCCGGACAAGCAAGGTAAAACAGTGCGATGGTACGGGCTAGGCATCGGCTTGGCGGATCTCGTTCTAACGATTTACACGTTTTGGAAACACTACGACTTCCAAAATCCCAATTTTCAACTCGCTGAAAGCTACAGTTGGCTCCCTCAAATTGGGGTCAATTGGTCGCTTGCGGTCGATGGGATTTCCATGCCGCTTGTGGTGCTGGCTGCTTTAGTGACCACTCTTTCAATGCTGGCAGGCTGGAAAGTTACCAACAAACCTCGCTTGTTCTACTTTCTGATGCTGGTGATGTACAGTGCTCAGATCGGCGTATTCTGCGC
>DATJEM010000157.1:0-5335 GCA_035496615.1 Leptolyngbya sp. | reverse complement strand
CCTTTTTCAGTTTCTCCGGACGGCTTACTCAGATACTTAGAAGCAACGATCGCTGCTTGACCATAAATCGTGGCGTTGTGTCCGCTCACAGCAATAATGGATGGAGATGACTGGTTCCACAAGACCCGATACCCTTTTGCTTCCAATACAGATTCAGCTCGATCAAATTGTTCTGGCTTAACTCGAAGTGCAGGAGCATTCTCTGCGGTTAGAGTTGTTTCGATATTCCAGGCTTCAGCGACCGTTGCTGCTGCATCATCAAACAGCATCGCGCCACTTGGCTTACCAAAAAGTTTGAATACGGCAACGGGCGATTCTGGCATAGGTGTCCTTTCAGTTCTTTGGTTTAAGTAGTTTAAGCAACACGCGATCGTTGACAAGATCAAAGCCGAGCGACTCGTTAAGGAGCTATTGTGAATGGTTTAGCTCGGTTTGATCAGCCTCGTCCTCGTCCCCGTCAGAGCTTAAGGTTAAATAAATTTGATGGTTCGCAGATTCAGGATCAGCTCTGATCCGCTCACGAAATTCCCGCGCCTCCAGCACTGGAATCAAGGTTCCATCGCTAAACTTAGCGAACAAGCGACCTTCCAGAATTACGGGAGTGCCAACATATTCATCGCCATATTGATCAAACACATATAGTGGAAAATACAGTCGAAGCACCATCGTTTCAATCCTCCAGTTAGAGACACTGAATCAATTGCATAGTTCTAGTTCTCGATCATTCATAACTTCGATCGTTAGACAACGCTGGCGCACTAGCTTGGCGTACTCAGGATTGAGTTCAACCCCGATCGCATTTCTTCCCAGAGTTGCTGCAACCTCAAGCGTGGTTCCACTGCCCGCGAAGATGTCTAAGACAGTTCCGCCTTCAGGACAGCTCGCCAAAATGCAGACGCGGGGGATCTCTGGGGGAAAAGTTGCCATATGTGCCTTTGGATAAGGCACTGTGCTCATACTCCAAACCGTGCGCTTGTGTCTTGTTCCGTCTCCAAAACAAGAGCGATCTCGATGCAGCCCTCTAGGAGACTGTTTTTGGGATGGTTTAAACTGATCGCCACCCCAGCGATTGAAACTTGCAGGCTCCTTGATTGCATCTATGTCAAAGTAGTAATTCTTTGATTTTGTCAGTTGGAAGATGTATTCATGTCCACGAGTGCAGCGATCTCGGATCGATTCAGGCATCGCGTTCAACTTAGACCAAACATGATCATTTCGGACCCACCAGCCCGATTCTTGCAGTGCAATCACAGCGCGATGTGGCGCAAGCATTAAATCTTTCGGCTTGAACAGTCCATCCTGTTGCTTCGCTGAAGCATAGCAATCGCCTAAATTCAGCCAAACGACACCCGATGGCTTCAAAACGCGCCACACCTGAGTAAAAACATCGACTAAATGCTGCACATATTCTTTTAGAGTCGGCTCTTGCCCCAGTTGCCCTTGCCACGCGCCGCAGCGTTCACAGTCGGCTCCCGCGAATCGTTTCTGATGATTGCCGTTGAATTTGCGCGATCGCGAACCATAGAATCGCTCCGTTGTGCGGGTTTTACCATGCTGTGTTGCTTCCCGAATTGATTTGAATTCTTGCCAGTCGCTCCATCTGTGATCACAATGATCACAATCAGAGGCTCCACCCCAAACCTGTGGAGCGCCTTGATAATCTCGCAGCCCAGAATAGTAGGGCGGAGAGGTAACGACGCAATCGATCGACGCGGATTCTAGCTGTTGCAAAATGTCGATGCAGTGTCCGATCCACAGCACCGAGTGGGCGCTGTTTTTGGAATCATTGAAAGCAAGTGATGCGTTCATCGTGGTTGCGTTAAAGGTTCTGTTGCTTCAGGGTTCGTTGCAGCCTGCTTTTTGGGCTTAGAAGACGATGGTTTGCGTCGCTTTGCTGGCTAATCTTCTGATGAGGGAGACGCTGAATTCGCTGCTTCTAACGCTGCTTCTAGCGTTGAATCTGTTGCAGCAGGTAAAGATGAAGTTGATTCAGAGGGTGATTGATCTGAATCTTCGCGCTTGCCTCCCAGTAGCTGAACACGATCAACGCGCACAACCGGCTTCGCCCGATCTTCTCCGGTTTGACGATCCCGCCAAGACTCAAGCCTAATTGTGCCAATCACTTCGATCAAGCTGCCTGTCTGAACATACTGTTCAACAATCTCCGCAGTTCTACCCCAAATTTCGAGCGAAAACCAGTTTGGGTCTTCCCGACGAGATCGCACGGCTAAATTTACCGTCGCGAGAGTGGTCGCCTCGCGGGTGTCAGTCGCAGCAAATCGCTGCACCTTTGGATCAGCACCTGCTCGCCCTGCTAGCATAATTTGATTCAGCGGTGCGACCTGCGAAATTGTCGGCATCGCCAAGATTTTCTTCTTGATTCCCGGACGATCAATCGCTTCAATGTCGATGACTCCTGTAACCGTAATGGTCTCGCCTTCAATCAGATGAGCCATGCTGTCAGCAACACCGTTCCAGGCAGTTGCTCGTAACGTCTGATCGCTAAACTCTGCTAGGTTAAGCCAAACGTTGCAAATATTGTCTCCTTCTTGAGACTGTTTGCGCTCGATCAATTTAATCGTTCCTGTAAAGATACCGATGCTCATGGGTTCAGTCCTCATGGGTGAAAAGAGTGTAATTAAACTTTGCGTCGCTGCCGTAGGTACAGGGATTGCTATCAATCGATTATTCGGATAGCAAAGCGATGCCAGCCTTGTGGTAGTAATCTCCCAAAATTTCTAGGTAAGACCAGCCCAACTCAGCTCGTGCTTGCGCCCCAGACTGGCTCATTCCTTGCCCCCGATGTGCTGATCGTGTGAGCGCATCACTCGCAGCATATTCAGCGAATAGAATGCGATTGCCCTGCACTAAAACTTGTCCACGAGTTTCTTCAACCGCTTGAACGGTTGAATGGGTTACGCTTTCGAGTCCTTTATAGGCTTGAAAGGCTTCATCACTGCCCATGTCAAATCGATCGCTGACCGGATTTTCAAGGAACTTCACTGCATACGATCGAGCCGCGACCGCCTGAGCCATTAATGCTTGTGGCTGCCAATCTGCATACATTTCCGAGCCAACCACGCTACACAAATAGCGCTCGATATCAACTTGATTAATGGCTAAGAGTTCCCCTCCGATATTTACAATCTGTAGCCGTCCTTCATACCAATGTCCATCGACCATTACAGCCCCCGCTTCCGCATCAATCCACAGCGCATTCGGAAGCACCTCTGCACCGATTTTCAGCTTCCCTGCGTGGCTATCGGCTAATACCGAGTACAACTGGTTTGCCTGCAATTTTGCGATCACACGATGAGTGAGATCACGAATCACCGCGTTGGTAGAAGCTGCAATCGTGATTTCGGACGCGCTCTGAGCGATTTGCACTCGAATTTGCGTTGTCGATTCGTTCTCAACCTGAGTCGATTTGCGATCAGCAGTATCCAAGGAGGTTGATCGCATCGCAGAAGCAGCCAGAGTTGTTCCTGTAGGCATTGCCGAGGAAGATACAGGTGTAGAAGTTACAGGTGTAGAAGTTACAGGTGTAGATAACGCTGCGGATTCTAGAGCAACCGGAGATTTTGATTGAACCGGAATCAATAAAAGGAAATTAGCGAAAGTTCCGCTCAAAAAACGGAGCGTCAGAATCTTTTGAAACTTTAAATTGAGTGGATTGAAATTGAAGTGCATGATTGGATTAATGATCAAGTGACGAACACTGCGTGGAGCGAAGCTTGCGAGAAGTTGAAATCGGCAGTCGCTGTTGTCGTCGAATCGTGCGGCGAGTTCGACACTGCCTGAGTTGGCGATATAAAGCGAGACTATGAACTCCGAGAGCAATCATGCCAAGCACCGTAACATTCCAATACATCGTGCGAATCATGAACGCTACCTCAACGAGAAAATTGAATTTAAGTAAACGGATCATCCTCAAGATCGGGCAGAACTAAAGCGAGAGGGGGAGGTAGATTGATCTCTGCGGCTTCAGCACTTTCAGGAACAGATGCTTGCACTGCAACTGGAATAGCGGCTGAAGTCAAGGAAGATGTCGCCACTCGCGTCGATAGTTCCGCCTCCAATCCAAAATACGAATGGAGATAGAGAATGTGCTGTTGAAGCTGATTCGCGGCGCTACGAGCGTACTTCTGGCACTCGATCGCGTCGTAACCAAAGGCTTGATAAGCAAACGGAGTCCAAAACGATCGCAATGTCTGAAGTACCATGTCGCGATGCGTCGCGCTCGGATGCAAGTCATCATCGAGCAAATAGCGCAGCAGAATCCCGATCGATCCATCCTCGTTGCGGGTTTGGCAGCGAAAGGAATAATTAACCGTCATCGCACCGCCACCTCCTGATGTTTCTGCCGTGCTGCTACTTTCTTCTGAAACTGGCAAAACAACGCATAGGCATCTGTGAGTCGCCCTGCCAGCGAAGGGTCGGCTTTGATCTCTGGAGACTGGGAAAACGTCTCACGCACAACGGCTTCAAGTTCCGCCGTCCACGAAACCGAAGCCGTTTTGAAGTATTTTTTGATTGGAGTCAACAAATACGCCGCCGCGCCGCCGCCGATCACGGCATACTGCACATCATCCACGAGCGGTAATGCGGTTTCGAGCCAGGTTTTGATTGCCTGCCAATAATCCCGTCGCGCCGTATCGATCGATTGCTTCAATCGCTGCAAATCCTCGTCGTCGTCAGCGAGCACCCGCAGCGACCCGTCGCGCATCGCATCTCCCGCTTGATAAATGGCGCTGGTCAGCCGCTCTGGATGGTTAATACTGACATAGCTCGAAACCGTACTGGTTAAGCGCGTAAAGCCAATCTTCGAGGTGCTGCCTTTGGTTAGCTCCCCGCGCTGTAGCACTAATGCCGACGCATCGCGATGACCGAGCATGATCACAACCATCGTCGATCGACGAAATTCGGCAGCTCCAATTTGGGCTTGGCGAACCAAGCCGAGTCCTCCGCCTTCGGGCTTACAGTCAAACTCGCCGAGCGACACCTGATAGCGCACGCCGCGAAACTCAAACTCTGCCAAGATTTTTTCGCACAAGCGCTTAAATTTATCGATGTCATTCCACTCCGAGTAAGGCAGAAGTGACGATAAATGCAGCAAGAGCGTGGATGGCAAATCGTGCTTTTGCGCGATCGACCCAACCAGAACAGCAACCGTCCAGGCGGCTCGCTCATATTTGCGTTCATCAAGCCGCACGCTGCCAATAAAATTTTGCCGTTGAGCCAAAAATCCCAGCACCCGACATTCGTTGTCGTGGCAGACCCAGGCGGAGTCTTCAGGGGCAGATTTACCCAACCGCTGTGAATGATATCGGTCGAT